>JAYEJJ010000112.1:0-18558 GCA_034660495.1 Thermodesulfobacteriota bacterium
TGTTATGTAATGGGAGAAAGGGATGTTTCAGAACCATTAAGAGGTGTTCTTTTTTGTTCCGGCTCTTTTCTATACGATCGTTTAAATCTTCATAAACCGTTTTGGTAGAAAATAGCTTGTCAAATTCGAAGGATAGCTTCTCCGCTATTTCAGGACTTGGATTGTTTTTGTATTTCAAAAGATCTCGATAGAAATCCCAGAAGCGTGTTTTGAAATCCTTTAGAGCGTCTTCATTACACTGAACAACAGGATTCAAGCGATTGTAGTGACGACCTTCATGAATCCAGCAAAGGGCCAGTTCCGCAGTAATTTTTTTGAACTGAGGCGCATCATCGGCCAATAAAATATCCACAACCGGAACGTCTGTTTGCCGATGATAGGCAGCTATGGCAGCGGCCTCCATGATTCTGGTCTTTGTGTTTTTCCCTTTTCCTTACCATGATATTTGAATAGGATACCCAATCCCGGCCTTTGATGTTATTCCTCTGGATCAAAATAGAACCGGCCGCTTGTCTTTTATCCTGCAAGCCCCATCTCTTTGATCATTCCCATGTCGATCTCAATATTTCTACCCCTGGTGGTCAGATAGTTGCCCACCATAATGCCATTGGCCCCGGCCATGAAAATCCAGGACTGGAATTCCTTGAGAGTGACTTCTCTGCCGCCGCAGATCACAATGTCTTTTTCCGGATTGATCAGCCGGTAAAGCGCAATGCTTTTTATCGCTTCCATGGGAGACAGCAATGGCCTTTTTTCCATGGGGGTTCCAGGTATGGGGTTTAAAAAATTTATGGGGATGGAGTCCACGTCAAGCTCTTTCAAGGTAAAGGCAAGCTCAATACGCTGATCCCATGTTTCACCCAGTCCCATGATGCCGCCGCTGCAGATGTTCATGCCGGCATCCTGTACAGTCTTAACGGTTTCAATGTCATCCTCATAATCATGAGTGGTGCAGGCATGATCAAAATAGCTTCTGGCGGTTTCAAGATTGTGGTGGTAGCGGGTTACACCGGACTGCTTCAGGCTTTTGGCCATATCCGGTGTAAGGGTTCCCAAAGAAGCACAAATGGAAAGCCCGGTTTCGCTTATGATGGTTTGAGCTGCGTTACAGACGGATTCGATTTCTTTTTGGGTTAACAAAAAGCCGCTGGTCACCATGGAAAAACGGGTTGCCCCGTTTTCAGCACAGGTATATGCATGCTCAACTATTTCATTTTTTCCCATGAACGGATAGGACAGCACATTGGCGCTGTGATGGGCAGACTGGGCACAAAAGGCACAGTCTTCGGTGCAGGCACCGGATTTGGCATTGACAATGCCGCAGGTAAAGATATTGTTTTTTTTGTGTTTTCTCCGGAGATGATCTGCTTTTGCAATCAGATCAGTCAGGCCGGTTTCACAGGTTTTGGCTGCCTGGACCGCATCTTCGTATGAAAGACCGGATTCCGGTGCTTTTAAATTGTTGTCCGATGTGGTAGGACTTGATGGGTCAATCATTTTTATCTCCACAAATATTGTGATCGTTACAGCCTGAGTCAATCAGATAAACCGGTAATTGTCAACCATAAAATATAAACATGTTGACAATAATTGAAAAAGGAAACGCCAATGTCCACCAGGGAAGATATACTTATAAAATTAAAGGAAAAAAAGAATAAATGGATATCGGGCGGGCAGATTTCTTTTGCCCTGGGGATCTCCAGGGCAGCGGTCTCCAAACACATCTGCGCATTCCGAAAACAAGGGTATGAGATCCAATCGTCTTCCGGCAAGGGATACCGGTTGCTGCACTTACCTGATCAGATTCACCCCTTTGAAATCAACCATGGATTAAACACAAAAATTTTCGGCCGCCAAAAAATCGTCTGCCTTGACCGGACCGATTCCACCAATATCAGGGCCAGAGAAATGGCTGTGGCTGGTGCTCATGAAGGCACCGTGATTATTGCAGACACCCAGACAGCCGGCAGGGGGAGAAAGGGGCGGTGGTGGCATTCCCCTGAAAAAGGCGGAATTTATATGTCACTGATCCTGCGGCCCAGGCTTTCTCCGGAAGATGCCCCGCGCATTACCCTGATGACAGCTGTTGCCCTGGCAGAAGCATTGACAGCTTTCACTGATGCCGCCATCCAGATCAAATGGCCCAATGATCTTTTGATCAACAACAAAAAAATATGCGGCATTCTCACTGAAATCAGTACGGAAATGGATATGGTGGAATACGTTATCCTAGGTATGGGCATGAATGTGAATATGGGGCCAGATGCATTTTCAGGCGGCCTTGAGGACATTGCCACCTCTTTATCTATGGAAACCGGGCAGACCTTTGACAGAGCAAAGGTGGTCAAAACAATCCTGGAGAAATTTGAAGAGACCTATGACCTGTTTACCGCCGGCAGCTTTGATCCCATTATTGACCGGTGGAAAACCTTTTCAAGCATCCTGGGAAAAACCATCCGCATTGATGTATTGGGAAAGCTTCACCAGGGCCGGGTCATTGATGTGGATAACAGCGGTGTTCTGATTATGGAAGATACTAATGGAAAGGTTCACAGGTTTTATTCCGGGGATGTGATTCTGTAATCCTGTGTTGGACAGCTGCAGGTTCATTTTGCCCGTCTCCTGTGTTGCGCCAATGGGACATATGTCAATATGCCCCCATTACCGCGCCTTGAAGACGAACAACCCGATCATACAAATTGGCCTGCGCAATATACGTATATTATTTTCTTCCAGATCCCTTATGCTCAGGCCAAAACATTGCGTATGGCCCGTGTGATCACCAGGAGTTGCTCAGGTTCAATAACAAATGGGGGCATGGTATAAATCAGGCGGCCAAAGGGACGAATCCATACCCCGTGGTCGACAAATTTTTTCTGGATTTTTGCCATATCCACCGGGGTTTCCATCTCCACCACACCGATGGCACCCAGCACTCTTACCTCTTTGACACGGGGGAATCCGGACAGGGGAGACAGCTCTTGTAAAAGGCAGGTTTCAATATCAGCTACCATATCCTTCCAGTTGCCTGTTGTGAGCAGTTCAATGGATGCAAGGGCTGCAGCACAGGCCAGGGGATTGGCCATAAAGGTGGGGCCGTGCATGAAGACACCTGGTGTACCGGATGAAATCGTGGTTGCGACATTTGTTGTGGCAAGGGTTGCCGCAAGTGTCATATACCCGCCGGTCAAGGCTTTGCCAAGGCACATGATATCCGGGATGATCCCAGCGGATTCACAGGCAAACAGGGATCCGGTCCTTCCAAAACCTGTAGCGATTTCATCTGCAATCAATAATACATCATATTGATCACACAGTTTCCGGATGCCCTTGAGAAATTCAGGGTGGTAAAACCGCATCCCTCCCGCACCTTGAACAATGGGTTCAAGGATAATCCCTGCAATGGTGTCATGGTGGTTTTCTAAAATGCCGGTCATGGATGAAAGATCCTGTCTGTCCCATGTATCGTGAAAACCGCATTGGGGTATATCAGCAAAATAATGAGCCGGGAGAATTCCTTTGAACAGCTCATGCATGCCTGTCACAGGATCACATACCGCCATGGCCCCGAATGTATCGCCGTGGTAGCCGCCGCGTATGGTGGCAAGGCAATGTTTTTGAGGCTTTCCCTTTTCAAACCAGTACTGGATGGCCATTTTAATGGCAACTTCGACTGAAACAGATCCGGAATCACACAAAAAGACCTTTTCAAGTCCTGCCGGTGTAAGGGTCACAAGTTTCCTGCAAAGATCGACGGCAGGCTGATGCGTAATGCCGCCGAACATCACGTGGGACATTTTTTTAAGCTGGCTTTCCACGGCCTGATTCAAAACCGGGTGGTTGTACCCGTGTATGGCAGCCCACCAGGAAGACATTCCGTCCACAAGCCTGCGGCCGTCTTCCAGGGTGAGCATTGCCCCTTTTGCGGATGCCACGGGGAAAACAGGCAATGGGTGGGTTGTGGATGTATAGGGATGCCAGATATGATTTTTATCAAAATCAAGCATTTCTTCGGTATCAGGTGTCATATTATTTTTTCTCCAGGGATAAGATTTTTCAGCAGGTCCAGGTGGATTGGGTCGGGCTTAGCAAAGTCTTTGACAGGATGTATGACCCCTGCCACCCTGACTTTGGAAAACCGCTCAATGGCTTCTGTGTTTTCCTGCACCATCTGAAGCGGGGTTGCATCCGGGCCTGGATCGGACAGGACAACGCCCAATGGCTTGATACCCCTTGATTTCATCATGTCAAGGGACAAAAGGGTATGGTTGATGGTGCCAAGACCTGCATGGGCCACAAGAATCGGCTGGATTGCAATCTTTTGCAGCAGGTCAATGACCAGGGTATTGGCATTCACCGGTACCATGAGCCCGCCGGCAGCTTCCATGATAACGGGTTCACTGCTTTTTTTCAGTTTTTTAAATGTATCAAAGACCACTGCCGGATCAATCAGCTGTCCCTGGTTTCCAGCGGCAAACCAGGGCGCTTTGGGCTGAGGCAAACAGCAAAGCGTACTTTTTTCAGGAGAAACAGTGAACCTGCAGTTGGAATGGCGGCTGATAAACAGGGCATCGCTGTCTGTATCAAAGGGGGTACGGCAACCGGTCTGAAATGGTTTAACATAACGGGGGGCTGCCCCAAGTCCTGCATAAAGGTGCATCAGCAGCAGGGATACAACAGTCTTTCCCACATTTGTGCCGGTTCCCACAACAAAAATATCAGGCAGTGCTTTTGTTGATTTTTGCATAGACATCCTTTAATGCGCTGGTAAATTGTTTGACATCTGCTTCATCGTGAAGTGCGGTAAGGCTGATGCGGAGTATGGCTTTTCCCAGCGGAACCGTTGGGAATCTTGCCGGGAACACGAAAACCCCTTTTTGAAACAATTGCTTTGAAAGCTGCACAGCTTTGGTTTCATCATTGATTTCAAGGGCCACAATATGGGCATCCCCGCAGGTGTTAAATCCGTTTTCAGCAAGATGGGATTGCATGAACCGGCTCACATGGGCCAGGTGCGCTCTTTTCTCATTGCTGTTTTCTATCATGGCAAGAACATCCAGTGCTGATGCACCATGGGCTTCGGGCAATGTGGTCGAGTAAATCATGGGAGAGGAAAAATTGAGCAGAAATTGCCGGTATTGCTCGGGCAGCAGCACCATGGCCCCGAAAAGCCCCATGGCCTTGCCGAAGGTTCCGACCGCAATATCAGCCACATCCCCTGCAATGCCTCTGCCGCTTTTCCCCACTGCACCAAAGGAGTGGGCTTCATCAATAATGGTAAAAAAATTATATTTTTCTTTGAGACGGGCAAAGCCTTCCAGGTCAATAAAGTCCCCGTCCATGCTGAACAGCGCTTCTGAAATCACCGCAGTTATATTGCTTTTATGTTTTCTTAACCGTTTTTCCAGGTGGGCCATGTCATTATGGTTGTACCCGTAAAAAGAGGCATTGGAAAGCTGCAGGCCTTTGACCGTACTGGCATGGACATGCTTGTCAACCATCAGGGTATCGCCTTTTTCAAAAACGGCTGACAAAACCCCAAGATTGGCCTGGTACCCTGAGGGATAAAACAGGGCGGATTCATAGCCAAAATAGGTGGCATAGGCTTTTTCCGCTTCTGTAATGGTGGAGTAGTGCCCGGAAACCAGCCGGGACGAGGAAGAGGAAGATCCGAATTTTTGAAAATTTGCAGCTACTTTATTTTTAAGAATCCTGGAGCATCCCAGGCCCAGATAATCATTGGATGCAAAATTCAGCAACCTGCCGTAGTCTGTCAATAAATACTTTTGATCCCTTTTTCTTATGGGGACAGGATTGCGGAAAAGCCCTGCATGTTCCTGTTGTTTCAGTCGTTCACAAATGCGTTTTCCAAGCATGAAAAGACCTTTTTATAATGGGGTTGCAATATTTTCTTATCAAAGTGGTCATCATAGGGTGTAACGGCAAATAAAAACTGCCCTTTTGTTTCCTGCCCGTTTTCTCCCGACATTTTTATGGTATGGGAAAATGCCATCCTGCTTTTCCCTGTAAGCTTGCCGGAAAGCGTGTATTTTCCATCAAAGAGTTCTGATACCGGCATTTCAAAGTGGTTGACCTTCAATAAAAATGCATGGCAGGTAAAGTGCCTGATCCATCTCACATGAAGGGCACCCAACTGGGCACAGGCTTCCATGGCTAAAAATCCAGGTGTTTTATCAAACACACATGTGCCGAAAACAGTGTCTTTTTCAACGCCTGTAACCGTGTGCAGCATTGTAAAATGCGACAAACCGGTATGAATACAAATGGTTACAGGGTCCATGGGTTTACCACCATGGCGCAATTTTGCCCGCCAAACCCAAAATTTTCCAGCAAAATGGCTTTGGGGCTGAACCGGGCGGGATTTTCCATTACAAAGCCAATATCCGCACAGGGGTGGGTAAGATTCCGTACGGGGGGAATAAATTTTTTTTGCAGGCAAAGAAGAACAATGGCAAGTTCTGCTGCACCGCATGCTGCGGAAAGGTGTCCGATCCACGACTTGATTCCTGTGACAGCAGGTGTTGTGTCTGCAAACAATTCATGGAGGAGCCCTGCTTCAACAGAATCGTTTAAAGGGGTGCTGGTGCCGTGGGCGCAGATAAGATCAATTTCATCAAAGCAGACATTGGCCTGGTCAATTGCTTTTTTAACCGCCTCTTTTGCCCATCTGCCGTTTGGCTTCGGTGCTGTCATGGCATATCCGTCCGCACTTGCGGCAAACCCGCAGATTTCACCATAAATAAGCGCCTTTCGCTGCCTTGCATGGTCCAGTTCTTCCAGGACAAAAAATGCTCCGCCCTCTCCGCAGACAAACCCGCTCCGGTCCCTGTCAAAGGGGCGGCAGGCCTGGTCTGGATCACCTTGTCCCGTATATAATGCCCCGGCTTTTTTATAGGCCATTACAGCACTCTGGGATATCCGGGAGTCTCCTCCTCCCGCAAGGGCTGAAGGGAGTTCTCCCCATTTTATTTTTTGAAAGGCATTTCCCATGGCCTGGAGGGAGGCTGCACATGCAGTGCCGAATGTTGCACTCTCCCCATGGATATTCAGAAACTGGCTGATGGCAGAGGCTGCAGTATTGGGTAAGAATTTCAATATCCACAATGCAGCATGCTTTTCCCATGGAATATGGCGGTTTTTAATATCTGGAAATTCTTCGCTGATATCCAGGTTGGGGCCGCAGCCCACATAAAGGCCTGCCTGTTGAAGGAGCCGGCCGGGGATACCGGCATCTGTAACCGCATTGATGGCTGCTGCCAGGGCAAAAGCCGCTCCCCGGTTGAGGTACCGGTTGTTTTTAAACCTGCCGGTAAAGGATTTTACATCAAAACCATTGACAGGGCAGATTACAATGCTGTTGTCAAACTCAGGTCTTTTAAACGCGGTTTTTTCCTGTTGAAGGGATGAGAGGATCTCTCCCCCACTGCAGCCAAGACTGGTGACAGCGCCGATGCCGGTGATGACAACCCGTTTCATTTATACAATCCTGAATATTTCGGTTACAGGTTTTCTGGATGTCACTGCAGGCGCTTTATCGGGAAACCCTGCTGTAATGAAATTTGTAAGGGTCATCCCTGGAAAAACCGGCCATTGGCGGCTGTGCTTTAAAAAAAGAAGGGGGGCCGTAAGGATACAGGTCCCAAGGCCAAGTTCCGTGCCCTTCAGGATAAAATTGTCCAGGGCCAGACCTAGGGCGATGTGGTCGCTGGTATCTGATAAATACATCTCCTCAATAAGGCCGTCCCTGGCAAGCCTTGCAGTAAAGCCTTCTTTTTTTTTTGAAAGCCCTGCGGCAAAGAGACACGGGGCTGTAAAGGCAAAGGAGGAATGCCTGAAATAATACCGGATCTGGTTTTTCAGCTTTTTGGAACACCCTTTTTCATCCACCAGGGCCAGTAAATGTTCTTTCCCCTCTTCCAGTGCGTTTTTAAGGTCTGATTTTATTTTTTCAGATTCAACCAGAACAAACCGGACAGGCTGCTGGTTGGAAGGCGAAGGTGCCCATCTGGCACAGTTGAGCATCTCATTGATCCATTCTCTGGGAGGTTGTTTTGAAAGGTAGGACCTGCTGCTCCGCCGCTGTTCAACAAGACGGGTAAAGCTGCCGGCATCAGGCTGTTTTTTGTTGAACATAATCCAAAAGATCCCTTACTTTAAGGACAGGCCCTTCATCCAGATCTGCCAGGATATCCCGGATTCTTGACTGGCATAAAAAAGGATATCTTTCTGCAAGGAGGGTTTCAGGGGAAATTTTTCTGTCTTTGGCATCCTCAATGTAACCCCTGAGAGATTTTAAAAAGATATCCTCGTCTGAAATTTCGATTTTAAAAAGGTCTGAAAGGGTTACGGCAAGTTCAAGAAGATCAATGGATTCCGCCCCAAGATCACGTATAACATAGGTTTCGGCTTGTACTTGTTCATTTTCAACATCAAGAATTTCACAAATTATATCCATTATGGCTGTTATATTTTTATCCAACTCACTCCTCCTTTACTTTATTTCTTCCCTGCACTGAATCCGCTGTCCAGGGTTATCTGTGCAGCATTGAACTGCCCTGCATGGTCGGACAGGAAAAACATGACAGCATCTGCTACCTGGCCCGGTTCAAGGACCTGGCCGGTTGGAATCTGCTTTCTTATGGTATGCCCTTTGTTTTCAAGAAAGGCTTTTCCCCGGCCGGAAGCAATGTAACCGGGCCGCAGGACAAGCGTGGTAATGCCTTTGGCACCCAGTTCAAGGCCTGTATTTTTATACATCGCTTCTGATGCCAGTTTGGCTGCCGCATAAAATCCCTGGCCCGGGTTGGGACGTTTGGCAGCAATAGAGGAAATAAATATCAGTTTGCCTTTTTTTTGCCGGAGCATTGCCCGGGAAATCCGTTTAACCGCCAGGGCCCGGAAGGTAATATTATCGTTGAAATAGGATCTTACCGCATCATCATTTGCACTTGCCACAAAGCTTTCATAATCACCCTGGGCAAAATCCACCAGGTAATCAATCCTGGTGGAAATTTTTTTTTCCAGCATGGAAAGGGCAGCTTGTGTCCTGGAAAAATCAAGAGGGAAGATATCCATGCCGGCAGGATTGCACCCAAATGTTTCTTCCAGCCGCTTCCGTCCGGCACAGCTTTTATAGGAAAGCAAAGGAAAAATGCCATTGTCCTTCATTCTTTGAGCCAGTACACAGCCTGTTTTGCAGCTTCCCCCCAGGACCAGGGCTCTTTTGCCGGAAAATTCAAGCTTCACAGCTAATCACTCCTTTGGCCATGATTTTGTCATCTATCATCAACCGGCAATCGTAGTGAATGGATTTTTTTTCCATCTGGTACGTATAGGTGCCGGGGGTTACAAAGGATTGAAACCGGAATCCTTTTACCTGAACCCGGGAAAGAGCAGGCTCAAACTGTTTTATGACCCTTACAAACCCTTCTATAATCACACTGCCCGGAACTACGGGACAGGAAGGAAAGTGAGAGGAATAAATCAAATCATCCGGGTCAAAATAGAACCGGCCGCTTATCATTTATCCTGCAAGCTCCATCTCTTTAATCTTTTCCATGTTTTTTTATGTTTTCTCCGGAGATGATCTGCTTTTGCAACCAGATCTGTCAGGCCGGTTTCACAGGTTTTGGCTGCCTGGACAGCCTCTTCGTATGAAAGACCGGATTCCGGTTCTTTAAAATTGCTGCCCGATGGGGTTGGTCTTGATGGGTCAATCATTTTTATCTCCACAAATATTGTGATCGTTACGGCCTGAGTCAATCAGATAAACCGGTCATTGTCAACCATAAAATATAAATAGGTTGACAATGATTGAAAAAGGAAACGCCAATGTCCACCAGGAGGGCAGCGGCCTACAAACACATCAGCGCATTCCGAAAACAAGGGCATGAGATCCAATCGTCTTCCGGCAGGGGATACCGGTTGCTGTCAGTAACCAGCCGGGGAAAACCTGTAATTATTTACTGAAAGCGGATAAATGAGTACTGAAGGCTGACGGCTGAGTACTGATGGCTTTCATATATAATATTGACAAAGCGTATTCCATAGTATATGAAACTTCAAGTCTCTATGTTCCTAAACAACATCACTGCCATTGGTTTTTTCCATGACCTCAACACCAACAACCGGTATTCAAACGTCCCAGAGCCATCCCCTTGATTCTCTGTTTTCATTGCGCAGAAAACTGCTGAAAGGCATGCTGATCGCATTGTCCATACTGGGTCTGCCCGCGTTGGTCATTGCCTGCCTTGAAGCACTGGCGCTGGATCAGGTTGCCGGTATGATTTTATATGTCTTTCTGTATTGTTCTGTAGTTGCCACCACCCTGGCCGTCCGGGTTAATTCTTCAGCCTTTTTATTCCACTGGGTAATGGATTTTTCCATATCAATGCCGATTAAAACACTGGGCATGGAATTGATAATATTGGTAAGATAGCTTTGCAGGCGGTATAACTCGTTTTCCGTTTTTTCTCTGATTTTTATTTCAGAGATCAGTTCTCTGCTGTAGGAGTCGAGTTTTTCCATGAAAAGGTTAAAGCTTTTGTACATTTTCCCGATTTCATCGCTTCTGACCTCATCAATCCTGGAATCCAAACTTTTTTGGGTGTCCTGACGGTGTTTTGCCGCCTTTTCAAGAAACTGGATAAAGTGAATCAGCGGTTCTGTAATGGTGGCGCTGACAGTAAGAGTGACCCCGGCGATGATGATAAAAGCCATTAAAAGAACAATCCAAAAAAAAATTTTGATTTTATCCAGGGTGGAAAAAATCTCTTCTTTATATGAAGATGACGCAACAATCCAGTTAAAATTTAAAATGGGTTCAAAGGCAACAAATTTTTCCCGGGCATGTTTCTCCGACGGATTTTTCCACATATAGGATAAAAATCCCTTTTCCATCTGGATGATTTTTTGTATCACTTGCCCTGCCCTGCTGTTCTCATCAGATGCAATGCGGGTGATCTCCGGATGAATCAGGATATTGCCCTGGGTATCACAAATAAAGGAGTACCCGCTGTCACCGAAATTCAACCTGAGAATCTGGTCTTTAAAATCAACAATACTGATGAGGCTTGAAAATTCAGATTTATAGGAAGACGCGGTAATGATCCAGTCCCAGGGCTCAAAATAGGTCATATAAAGGGCTTGGGGTCTTGCCTGGGATTCGAATGGATTTTTCCAGTTATACTCCAGGTATCCCTTTTTGTATTTTATCTGTTTCTGGATAAACTCGCGGTAGGCATAGTTCTGGCCTTTTACCCCTTTTTCGTGATGGACCACAGCGGTTCCGCGGCTGTCAATGCAGTAAAGATAACCGGTTTCCCCCACAGTCTGGCTGAACAGCACATTAACGGCCTGGTTCACGGACTGGGATTCGGTTAAAAGGCCTTTTTGAAAGTCTTCATAGATGTGGGTCACAATTTCCCGATTTTTTTCGGCAATGGCACGAAGGTGATTTTTGATAGAAACCCTTGCCGAGGTCTCCACCATGTCGGTAATGATATGATTTGACTGGGTTAATTCCTCCCTGATACGCTGCTTCAGCTCTTTTTGCACTTCAAAATAAAACAGGGAAAAGCTTAAGGACAGGACCCCTAAAGAAACCGCCGCATAGGTTAAAAAAAGCTTGAATTTTATGGACAGGTTTTTAAATATCACGGGTTGCACCTTAATGTCGGATTGATCAGGGCAATGACCTGAGGTCATGGCCCTGATCGTTTTTCAAGCCGGTCTGACAGGCTTTGTTTATATTATTGGCGCAGTTTAAATCTGGAGATCATTTCGTTGAGGTTCTCCGCCAGTTTTGACAATTTTCCAGCACTTTCATTGACCTGCTGGCTGCCTGTTTTCATTTCCTCGGCGGCCTGGCTGACCTGGTGGATGTCATTGGTTACATCACCGACAACGGTTGATGTCTGGTTGACATTTTCATTGACTTCCTGAACCCCTTCTGACGCCTGGCTGACATTGCTTGAGATCTCCTGGGTGGTGGAGGTCTGTTCCTCAATGGCTGTGGCCACAGAGGTAACAATATCGTCAATTACATTGATGATTTTAACAATGGCCTCAATGGCGGCAACGGATTCACTGGTGGTGGACTGAACATCTTCAATTCGTTTACCGATTTCACCGGTCGCTTCTGCGGTCTGCTGGGCCAGGGCCTTTATTTCTTCCGCAACAACAGCAAACCCTTTGCCGGCCTCTCCAGCCCGTGCCGCTTCAATAGTGGCATTCAGGGCAAGTAGATTGGTCTGTTCCGAGATATCAGCAATCGTTTCTGTGACTTTGCTGATTTCCGAGGTGACCCGGCCCAGTTTATCCACTTTTCCGGACACGGCTTCGGCTTTTGAGACCGCTTCAGTGGTGGTCTCTCTGCCCTTGGCCGTATTGGAGGCAATCTCATTGACGGTGGCGGACATCTCCTCAGTGGCTGAAACAATCATCTGGATATTGGCGGCGGTCTGTTCCGTGGCGGCTGCCACGCTGTTCATGTTGGTGACCATTTCTTCTGCCGCGGTGGCCACATTGTTGGCTCTTTCAGATGTCTGCTCTGATCCGTTGGCCATCTGCTGGGAAATGGCGGACAATTCTGTGGAAGAAGATGTCAGGGTCTGAACCCCGCCGTTTATATCCTTGAACATGGTTGAGAGATTGTCTGCCATGGTTTTTATATTGGCATATACCCCGGTGATATGTTTGTCATCGGCATTGAATTCAATGGTAAAATCTCCATTGGCAATACTGTCGGCTATTCTGGCAATTTCAGAGGGTTCGCCACCCAGCTGGGCCATGATCCCCCGGATAATCCACAACACAGCGACCAGTGTCAGAACGAGAAAGAGGATTGCAACCACGACAATCACATTTCTTATGGCCCGGACCGGTGCCAGGAATTCGTCCTGGTCCTGGGCGGCGCAGACACTCCAGCCGGTCATGGCTACGGGAGCAAACCCGGCGATCTTGTCAACCCCCTTGTACACGTATTCTTCCACGCCGGATTGATGGGCCATCATTTTAGCAGTTATGGATTCCATACCTTCCAACGTATTCAAATTTAATTTTAGAATTAAATCCGGGTTGGGGTGGGCAATAACTACCCCCTTTTCATTTGTCATGAACGGATACCCGGTTTTCCCGACTTTGATACCGGTAATTTTATCTGAAAGGGCCTTCAGCCGGACAACCGAAGCAAAGACTCCTGCAAACTGTCCTGAACTGGTTTTCAGGGGGATGGATAAAACCACAACAGGGTTGTTGTTGACTTTTGACCTGATGGGCGTGCCAATGGCTGTCTTACCGGTTCTTGATGCAAGGAAAAAGTCCCTGTCTGCAACAGATACGTGTTTTTTTCTGCTTTCACCGTCAAAGTTGTCCGATATAATGTTTCCCTCTTTGTCAGTGACAAAAAACATGTCATAGCTTTCACTGGACTGGTTCTGATGCTTTTTTAACAATTGATCCAGAGAATTAAGGCTGGAACCGGCATTGTCTACGCCGTTTTGAAAGACTTCTTCAGCTGTTTTATGAATTAAAGGCTCAAGAGCGAGTTGTTCAGCCAGCTTTTTTTCCTGTTTCAGGAACTCATCCGTTAACATGGCAACATTATTGGCTGCCATTTCTGCCCTTCCGTTTGCAATGGAAAGCAGGGCCTTTGACGAACTAATAATGGAGAAAATGCCAACAACGATTAAGGGCAGAAGTGCGGCAAGAATACCGCCCAGAATCAGCTTGAATTTCAATGATCTGTCTTTTGTTTTTTTACTTTTTTCCTTCATTTTTTTCCCTTTGTTTAATTTTGTTTTATCTGCTAAAGGCCTTAATTGTTTTTTATATACCAGTCAACCGGGTCGCTGATCCGGTGCTGATATGATTGCTTTTTTATACGGGTTTGAATTTTTCTGAGAACAGAAAGCATATCTTCAAAATCACTGTTTTCTGGGTCGGGAAAACTGACAAAACTTGGCTTTAACTCAAGGGCCGCTGCCATGGGGATATCTTCTCTATCATTTTCCCGTTTCCTGAGGGGCGGCAGCTTGATTTCCGTGGCCCTGATCCGGTAGAGCAGATCCTTTCTAAACAGATTCTCCTCTACCCTTTGATCCAGATCGCGATGGGTTGCGGCAATCACCCGGATATCCACGCCGATCTCAGATTCACTGCCCAGGGGACGTACCGTCCTTTCCTGAAGGCACCTTAAAAATGAGGTCTGGGCACTCATGGGGAGATCTCCGATTTCATCCAGGAGCAGGGTTCCCCTGTGGGCCTGGACCAGAAGTCCGTCCTGTTTTTTAGAGGCTCCTGTAAAGGCGCCTTTTTCATGGCCGAACAAAGTGCTTTCCACCAGGGTATCTGGCAGGGCACCGCAGTCAACAGCAATAAACGGATGCGCAGATCTTCTGCTGTTTTCGTGGACGTGCTGTTTTCGTGGACGGCTTTGGCAAAGAGTTCCTTTCCGGTTTCTCCAATAATTAAAACACTGGCATCCGTGGCAGATGCCTTGCCCACTTCATCCAGCGCTTTTTGAATGGCATCCGAATTGCCAATAATTTTAAGTCGTTTCAAGGGAACCCTTCTGGGTGTCAATTTTTCCCTGTGATATTCAATGGCCCGGGTAATGGGTAGGGCCACCTCCTCCATAAGAAAGGGTTTTTGAACATAATCCCAGGCACCGTATTTAAATGCCAGTTCTGCCCCCCGGGGATCTCCTGTGCCGGTGATGATAATCACTTCCGGTTCTGAAGGTGTTCTGATCAGGTCCGGCAGTATGTCCAGTCCGTTACCGTCGGGCAGTTCAAGATCCAGAAGCACAATATCAAAGGCATGTTTGCCCATCATGTCCCAGGTTTCCTCAATTGATCCGGCTGTATAGGGGGGGTATATCCCATTTTTTTGATTATGGCTTCAAAAAACAGGCAGATTTTACTTTCATCATCAATGATCAACACGTTTATCATGGAATTTCTTTTCTGACCCTTTTGTTATGGCGTTTTTAACAGCACTGGCCAATTCACTGGCAATCAGGGGTTTCATTAGGGTATCAACGATTCTGGATGATGAACCATTTTTCAGGGCAAACTCTTTACTTAATCCGGTGCACAGAATAATGGGTGTTTCCGGATTCAGCAAACCAAGCCCTTTGGAAAGTTCTATACCGTTCATTTCCGGCATGGTCATGTCAGTGAGCACAAGATCAAATTTTTTAGGGTCTTTTCTGAAAATTTCAAGGGCCTGGGTGCTGCAGGTTACGGCTGTTACGGTATAGCCCAGCTTTGACAGAATGGTTTTTGTCCAGTTTACAATACTTTCTTCATCATCCACGATGAGAATATGTCCCTTTCCGGTCATGGCGGCCAAGGAAGATTCAGCAATGGACTGAGTGTGTTGATTTTTCTGTTCAGGAACAAGCAGTTTAAACGTAGTGCCCCTGCCCTCTTCACTGTAGACGGAAATCGATCCTTCTATTCCCCTTAGAATTCCGTAAACCGTGGAAAGGCCGATGCCTGTGCCCTGACCGCGCACCTTGGTGGTAAAAAAGGGGTCAAATATACGCTTTAGATGGGCTTCGGGAATGCCGCATCCAGTATCTGACACAATGATCTGAATATAGGGACCCGGGGCCAGTTCTTTAATGGCTTCCCCATTTACGAGTTCTGTCACTTCCAGGCAGACATCCAGTACGCCGCCGTTGTTTTCCATGGCCTGGGCGGCATTGGTAAACAGATTCATAAATACCTGATGCAGCTGGGTGGGATCTGCCAGCACCATGGCATTGAGTGTTTGAAAATCCTGTCTGATTTCAATGGTTGAGGGTGTGGAAGCCCTTAAAAATTTCAGGCTTTCCTTAATGATCGGGGTGATGGGAATCAACTGCGTTTCAAAATCTGCTTTCCGGCTGAAAATTAAAATATGCCTGACCAGGTCCCTGGCCCTCAGGCCTGCAGAAATAACCTGGTTGAGGTTCTTTGTAATTTCAGTATTGTCAGCCGCTTCAAGTTTGGCCAGTTCGGTAAATCCGATTAAAGAGGACAGTATATTGTTGAAGTCATGGGCAATGCCTCCGGCAAGGGTGCCCAGCGCCTCCATCTTATGTACCTGCTGCACCCGTGCTTCAAGTTTTTTTCGATCTGTGATGTCCTGGATGGTACCCCTTAAATAATGACCCTGATCTGTTTTTTCCCCTTCAGGCTCACATATGATGTTCACCCATTTTTCCACGTCAGAGGGTAAGGTCAGCTTAAGTTCAATATCAAAGGGAAACCCTTTGCCAATGGCGTCCTGAACTGAGGTATGGAACAAATCCCACCATTTTCCCTGGTAGACGGTCTGATATTCTTTATAGGTCAGGGGTCCCAGTGTTTTCTCGCGCTGGTAGATATGATACACCTCATCGGACCAGTCAGGCATTTTCTGCCGGGGATCCATGGACCAGTTGCCGATCCTGGCAATTTTCTGGGCCTGACAGAGGACCCTGTTGCTTTCCATGAGTTTGAATTCAAGTGCCTTGCGGTGGGTTATATCCCTTGTGATGCCCAGTATACGGTCAGGGGTATTGCTTTTGTCCCTTAAGAAACGGGCGGTGACCTCAACCCAAATTTTTGTATTGTCCTTTTTTATCCATTCCAGTTCAGTGGTTCTGTAGCGTTTGAGGCTGGGCCGGGTTCTGGATGCCCGGTCAATGTCTCTGGAAATATTTTCAAATATATAATCAAAAGTCTCTTTGCCCGGATGGACATCCATTCCCTGGCCTGTCAGTTCTTCCGGGGTGTATCCCAGAATCGCTTCAACGGCCGGACTGACATAGGAATAGGTTAAAGTATCAAGGTCAATGATCCAGATGACGTCACTGGCATTGTCCGCCAGCAGGCGGTAGCGTTTTTTACTTTCTGCCAGTTTTTCCTGTGCCTTTCTTTTTTCAAGGATTTTCCACATCCCGTCCATCATCAGCTGCACCTGGCGGACATCTGAATTATTGTAATTTTCCTTTTTATTGCCTACCCCTGCCACCGCAACCAGATGGTTGTTTTCAAAAACAGGAATGCTTAGCAGGCGCTGAACCGGGACATGCCCTTTGGGAAGGTTTTTTTTGCCTGTGGAAGACAACCCCTTATAATCATTGACAATTAATGGTTTTCCAGATTTTGCTGGTTCTGCCCACAGGCCGGCATCCTTTAACCTGTAGCGTTTTTTCCGGGGAGAGACCTGGCATGTTTTCATATCCTGTTCTGACCAGGTATGCATGTTAATCTCCTGGGTAATTGTATCAAAAAATGCCAGATACGCCATATGGCTCTCTGTAAGAGAAATCGCCTCTTCCAGAGCAAATTCCAGGATTTCTGCCACGGGTTGTGCAGACATATGGTTGAGCTCCAGGAGTTTTTCAAGTCTCAATATTTCAAAATCCCTTGCCTTTTCCGCCTGGTTTTTGATGGTTTCAGTCTTTAAGACCTGCCGTGTGATATAAAGGGAAAGAACAAGAACAAATCCTAGCATTCCCAATAATATTTTGATCAGATGATGGGTGGTCCGCAAAATTTCTTCGTTGACATCCTGCATGTACAATCCTGTACCGATAATCCAGTTCCACGGAGAAAATCTTTCAACACAGGATATTTTGGGAATAACCTTTTCAGGACTGTCATTCCACTGCCAGAAATAATTCACATATCCGCCCTTTTCCTTCATGACCTTGTCCACCATGGCAATAAAAGGATAGCTGCCATGGGAATCCTGGAACAGGGTAAGGTCTCTTTTTTCAAGATCCGGACGGTAGGGATGCATGATCATAAAGGGATGCATATCAATGACCCAGAAATAATTTCTGCCGTCAATACCGTACCTTAAATGCCGGATCTGATCGGCCGCATGCCTGCGGGCCCGCTGGGGAGAAATTTCATTTCTCTGAATTCTGGCTTCAAATTCTGACAATAAACTCAGTACATTGGTGGTGAGATGATGCATGGTCTCCTTTTTTTGTTTGATCAATTGTTTTTTCTGCAAAGGGATAAATACCAGAAAAATGCTCATAACAAAGATCACATAGGTTAAAAAAAGGGGGATAAGAATACAAAGGGAGCCTGCCAGTGTTTTTTTTCAGTTAATTGATCAAAAACATCTATTTTTTCAGGTAAACTTGTTTTCAAATAATTCTCCTCTGAAATATTCTTACTCCTCGACCATCGCGTATCAGGTGCCCTTTTTTATAAGAAACACTCGTCAAAGCATTGCCATTGGCGGCGTTTCATTCTTCGTTGTGGCCGGATCGATGATCATGGTCCGGTCATGCCGGTTATAAAAAAACGGCTGAACCTGTATTGCTGATTTTAAAAAAAAATAATTCAGCAGTTGATAAACATTTGATTAAAGTGTTATACTCGATAATCAAGTTTTTTGAAATGCACCGCCCCCAACGATTGCCTGTCAGGAACGAGAACGACGGAGGACTTTTTCCCTGCCAGGCTAAAAATCGGCGACCTGCGGCCACTGGTCCTCAAACAGCTTGATTGTCGCAACGCCTGGCAGGGAAAAAGTCTGATCTCC
>JAYEJJ010000113.1:0-3960 GCA_034660495.1 Thermodesulfobacteriota bacterium
CGTGTGGAGTACCTTGGGATGACTATATATTCCAATGTAACGTAGTCAGTTAAGACTTAGGCTAATCAACCGGGCTTACAAGTTACCTTGCAAGCCCCTCGGTCTTTAGCCGAGGGGTTGTTGACTGCGCAGGCTCCTTCTCTTTTGTTTGATTTTTTTTCTGAGCCTGTTTGATTAATTCCTCAAATTTTTTTTTCAGTTCTTCAGCGCGTTCAGGATCAGTGGTCTGCTGCCCTGAGGTGCTTTTTGTTTCAGTGGCTTTCTGCTGCTGATGTTTTTTGATAAGTTCCAGAAAATTATTGGCAGCAGCATTATTCTTAGTATTTTCTTTTTTATCTGCTTTTTCTTTATCTGGAATTTTTAAATTGGCCATGACATTTATTTTGATCTCAGGCTGGATGTCACTGTCTGTGGTCAAAGTAATTAAATCAAAATAGGTGCCTGAGGTTTTTTTAAGATTTTTAACAGTCAGCAAATATCCGTTTTCACTTTTGTTTTCAATGTTTTTCAGGGTATGGGTGAGCATTTTTCCATTTCTGGCGGACACATTGGTAATTGAAAAAGGATATTTTTTTTCAGGTATAATTTTAACAATAGATTGGATCTCATTTTCCGGATTTCCCTGCATCCTGATAAATCTCGGTGTAATGGATGCGAATTTTTCTACTGCTCCGGTGATATATAATTTTGAATTCTGCTGGCCGGGATCATTTGAAACAACATAAACGGCCTTGTTAAGTGTCCTTCCGCCGTATCCCCGGGTATTGACCTTAATCGTTATTTTTCCCTCTTTCCCTGGAGGGATTTCCCTTGTATAAGAGACAGTAGCGCACCCTCAGCCGGTTCTTACGTTTTGAATTAAAAGCGGGGCATTGCCCTTGTTTTTGACCATAAAGGAGTGAACAAGTTCCTTTCCCTCAACTGCATTTTTAAATTTGTATGTGTTTTCCTGGAAAAAAATAGAAGGGGCGGTTTTATTGTCTGTTATGGTTTTTTCTTTACTTTGAATTTTTTCCGCAGATTCATTTTTTGCAGCAGATTGAATTCCCTTTGCAGATGTGTTTTCCCCGGCAGATTCAGCTTGGCCGGCGCAACAGGAAAAACTGATAAAGAAAATAAGACCGAGGGTGTATAGAAAAGAAATTTTTACAAAATTATTCATTAAAACTCCTGATAATAGTTTATTGTTTATGTTTTGTTGCTTTTCTGGTGGTTGAACATAAACCCCGTATTCGGACGACTCCAGGATCATAATAGGCTCAGATATAAATTTTTACACTAAATCCATAAAATGATCAATAAAAAAAGATGATCAATAAGAAAAGGATTTTAAAGAACTCAAGTTTTCATACAACTTGACATTCAGGGCGCCTGCCTTTATTACTGTAACGAATGAGAAATGGTAATAATATTAATAAATAAAGAGAAGGTGAGATGAAAAGAATTTTTAAATTTTCTGCTGTTTTTGTTTTGTATGATGATTACGTCTTCAGCCATGGCGTGGACCCATATCGTAGCATTTGGAGACAGTCTGTCGGACAATGGCAGTGAAGATGGCTGCGGCATTCAGCGGTTTTCCAACGGTGACGTGTGGGTTGAATATTTTGCTGAACAAATGGACTGCACCCTGGAAGACAGGGCCTGGGGCGGTGCAGTGACAGGCGGGGAGGATAAACAGGTGCCCAGTCTCCTGGAACAGGTTTCAGAATTTACAGCTCAGACGCCTGAAGTCAGTAAAGACACACTGATTACGTTGTGGGCAGGAGGAAATGATTTAAGAACCATCACTCCGGAATCTGATGCCGCATCCATTATTCAGAACAGTGTGGTCAATATTGGACAGGCGCTCACCATGCTGATCAGTCATGGGGCTGAAACCATCCTTATTGCCAATATGCCCAATCTGGGTGCTACACCGGGAATGAATAAATCAGAGATCACCCTTAATGCGGGAAACCAGGTTTCCCTTGGGTTTAATTCAGGGCTGACAGCGGTTCTGGAACAATTCTCTGAGGCAGATGCAACCATTTATCTGTTAGATGCATATTCTGTTTTAAATAACTGGATTGAAAGCAGTGAGTTTGACAATGTAACGGATCAGTTTTCAGAAGCTGAAGATACAGAACAGTCTTATCTTTTCTGGGATGACCTTCATCCCACTACCAGTGCCCACTCAAAACTGGCTGATGAGGTCTTTGCTGTTTTTCAATCCGTTGATGAATCAGGGCATTTCTGTATGAATGTGAAAAATGACTGGAATCTTGATTTTCCCTGCGTGTCATTTGCTGGCAAAGGGTACGGGTTTACACTGAAACCCCAAAAAACAGATGTCAACCAGCTGGGATGGATATGGCAGATGGATATGTCTACATTTGGCCATGCCCAATTTTTTGGCAGGAGCAGTGCTTGTCTAACCATATCAGAAACTTTGAGTCTGGAAGTTTCCCAGGCCGCTCTAAATGGATTGAAATTCAAATTCAATCTGATTCCATTTGTTGATACCCAGTCAGAAGGTGGCCTGTTCTGGGAAATTGAACCGGGGTCCTTTCAATTGATGGAAATAGAAATAAGGGATCTGTAAGAAAATAATATACGTATATTGCGCAGGCCAATTTGTATGATCGGGTTGTTCGTCTTCAAGGCGCGGTAATATGGGGCATATTGAAATATGTCCCATTAACGCAACGCAGGAGACGGGCAAAAAGACAAGAAGGATGCGTGGATTATTTTTTGGAAAATCTCTAAGTCAGTAAATAACTGCAGATCGCTTTGGTTATGGTGACAGCTGCCACTTGGGCCTTTGCTGATGACAGCTGTCATAAAATGCGGGGACACTTAAATACGGGGACACTTTACTTATTTTTTATAACGTCCTAAATACGGGGACACTTTATTTATTTTTTATAACGTCCATGCCTTGACAGGCACAACATAGCATGAAAGCTGTTAGCTGAGTACTGACGGCTGATGGCTTTCATATAAACCTACATGTCCTGGCGGCCGCAACGAAGATGAAACGCCGTCAAGGGCAGTGCTTTGACGAGCGTTTCCTCTATAAACTGCCTGAATCACTCACACCCGTTAAACGTGAACTGATGCTGCCAGAATTCAAAGACCGCATCCGGGGTCAGACGCAGGTTGCTGTCCGGATCAAACCCTGAAGCAACTGCCAGGGCAAAGATCTGGTAGTTGCCCTTTGGCAGCCCGATATCGGGATTACACAGCTCAGCACTGAGAAGACTCTGGTACACGGCATCTGTTCCCCTGGTCATCAGGGGTTCGATTTGACTGATATCCGTATACACTGCTCCATTTTTACCCCAGAACAGCCAGAGATTCAGGGGTTCAGCATAAACCGCCACATAATAGTTGGTGGGAATGGGCGTTCCGTCTGCCTGTCTGTAGTTGGGAAAATCCACTGCAATGTCAAGGGTTGACCCTCCGGTCTGTACGTTTCCAGCGCCTACGGGCTGAAAATCCGAGTCCGGCCATGTTGTGGGGGCTTTTGTGTTATGCAGGATGGTTTTTGGGATAGGAGGCTTTTCAGCGCCGCCAGACACAACGACTCTGGCCTTTGCTGTATTGCCGGCTGTATCATAGACGGTTACATAAAATTCTCCTGTCTGTCCGGGTGCAGTATAGGTAATTCTGTCTTCATGGGATGGTACAGGTTCAATTTTACCGCCGGTAAATGAAAATTCATATTCTTCACTTCCCAGCAGCGCTCTGAATACCGTACTCTCCCCGGGTTTTAAAAAAACCGCCTGAGGGGTTATCATGACCCTGTCGGAAATAACATGGATGTCTGCTGAAGTGGTTTCATTCTCATTGTCTTCTACATTTACCTCATAGTATCCTGTTACTTCAGGGGCTGTGTATGATTTTTTTATACTTGTTCCTTCAATACTTTCAAGGTCTCCACTGGTGGCAGTCCATATGAAATCCGGTCCTGTGCCGCCG
>JAYEJJ010000114.1:0-3939 GCA_034660495.1 Thermodesulfobacteriota bacterium
CATGCCAGTGTTAGGGTGCCCCGGTTGTAATGTAATGGGGAGACAATGGAATATGCAGACGGTTAAAAGTCCGCCCGAAGGGCGCTAAGTCACAAATCCATACACGACCCATTGTTTTTATTAGGTGATGTATGGATTGTCCATATTCCAAACGTATAACAGGTTGAAATAACTAATTCTGATCTATAAATAATTTTGAATGACATTGACGGTTGCTCCGTCAGGGACGAGAACATCGGAGGGCTCTTAATTGCCTATTCGATAGAAAAAACTGATCATCGAGTGATATCGTATTACAGCTGTGATTTTATTCCAGACTCTAAAAAAGAGAAAAAAAGCAATCCTGCCGGTTTAATCCCTGAAAAAGGGCCGCGGGTCAAAAACACTGAATTCTGAAGGAACAATGACTTTCTGGCTTTTCAGAATCATAAGCCTGTTCAGATAGGCTGCCCCGGTCATTATATTCTTTGCCACATCCACCACTCTCCGGTTCTCTGCCGCTTCCAGATAAGTTCCTTTTACCCAGGCGTTAAATGCCCCCATGCAGGGACCGCACCAGATCTGGTAATCCAGCTTTCTTTCACTGTTCCCGGTATTGGACCATTGTGAGGCAAGGCCCAGGTACCACCTGAAAACCAGGGCCATCTTCTTTTTGGGATTTTTTTCTGCCTTTTCAATCTGTCCGGGATCCCGTTTTTCAAAAAATGCCTTGGTCTCATCCCATACAGCATCAAGATTTTTTTGAAATATCTGTTTTTCAAGTTTTTCCCGGTCCTGAATCGGAATATCATCCAGAGAATTGTAAGAGGTATAAAGATCATACAATTTCTGGGCGCGCATGGGGAAAAAGGTGCCCCTTTTCAGCACCTGAAGTTTTACCCCCATTTCAAACATGTCTGAGGCAGGGGCCATGGCTGTATCTGCTATATCCGCCTTTGCCAGGAGATTGCGGGTATGGGCGCAGGCGCCGGCCTCTACACAGGCCTGATTGATGGACCCGGTGACCACATAGGCAGCGCCCATGGCAAAGGCGGCAAAGGCGGCATCAGGTGTGCCAATGCCGCCGGCGGCCCCCACCCTGACCCATTGATCATAATTTTCCCTTTTCTGAATCCGGTTTCTGAGAGAAATCACAGAGGGCAGAAGAGAGGTAAGGGGGCGGTTGTCTGTATGGCCGCCTGAATCTGCTTCAACCGTAATATCATCGGCCATGGGCACCTGAAAGGCAATTTCAGCCTGCTCTCTGGTAATAAGCCTTTGCTGGAGCAGGTGATCCACTATTTTTTTTGGCGGAGGTTCCAGAAATCGTGTTGCCACTTCGTTTCTGGAAATTTTTGCTATCACCTTGTTTTGAATGGTCACTCTGCCTTGTTCATCCCGTGAAAGACCGGCCACTCTGTAATGTACAATGCTCGGAGTCAGATTAATAAACGCGGCTGCTTCGACGCAACGCACCTTGTATTTCAGATAAAGATCAACCACAGCCTGCTCAATAGCAGGTTCATGGGGACTGTGAATCAGATTAAAGGCATAGGGACCATTGGGAAGTGCGTACTGAATACTAACAATGGCTTTTTCCACCTGGGAAGGCAAAAGCCCGCCGGCGCCAAAAGACCCTAGAAATCCGGCCTTACCCATGGCAATCACCATTTCTTTTGTTGCAATTCCATTGGCCATGGCCCCTGAGCAGTAAGAACATTTCAGGTTGTGATTCTTTTTAAACTCCGGATCACCCAGTTCCTCTGCTGTAAAACAGGGCACATAGGCTACAGCGGAGACAGCCTGACAGGCATCTGCAGAATTTTCATCTAAAACTAAAGTCCCTGCCCCCATGCCGGAATTTTCGTTTACAAGATAACATGGGGTTTCAAGGTCCAAAAGCCGGGCTTTTATATCATCTGTATCAAAAACAAGGGTGGTTTTGTCCACCTTAAAATTAAAATTTTGATCCACAAAAGAGGGGGACAGACCCAGTGTATTTCCGATCATAAAGTTTCTCCCGGATGAAAATTCTTTTTTTTTTGTAAAATTAGTCCTGTCCATTGTTTTTCGTCCTTCTGCCACAGCAGATCAAACCCGTTATTAAAACAAATCTTAACAAGTTCCCGGGTTTCCCAGGTTCTGACTCCTGAAAGAATCAAAACTCCCTTTTTTTGAATTTTCTTAACAAATAAGGGCACAAGCCCTTTCAGGGTTGGGAATCTGAGATTAGCACAGATCAGGTCAAAGTTTTCACTATTATGTTCCAGCAATTCATTACTGATTTGAATCTGATTTTCAAGTTTGTTGAGCCTGATATTTTTTTTGGCTTCTGAAATAGCATTAAAATCCATATCCAGGGCAAGGCATTTTCCAGCTCCAGCCTTGACAAGGGCTATGGCAAGCACCCCGGACCCTGTTCCGATATCAGCTGTTTTTAAAAAGTGATCTTCAGTTCTTATCTGCGGCTGCAAAAGAACATGATCAATAGCAGCAAGGCAGAGCCTTGTGGTAGGATGACGTCCTGTTCCAAAAGAAACTCCCGGTGCCAGAACAATTTCAACCACACCCGGCTGTTTTCCCCTGTAACCCATACCAGGGGGAGTTAATACAAACCCCTGGGTCACCCTTACCGGTTTTGCAAAAGAAAGCCCAAGACAGGTTGCACCAAAGGTATAGTCATAGGAAATCTCGCCTTTGTCTGTAAGAAGCCTGATAATGTTCCTTGCCTGCCTGAGGCTGATACCTGCCTGACCGGCCAGGGATTTTGCAAGCACCTGGGGGGTTACCCTTGCTTCTGACGCGGAAAGAATATCAATTGCTGTCTTTTCATTAGAATTGTCCATACCATACCTCACGGCAGGGTCAGGGCTATAGTACAGATCTGAATCCCCTGCCGTTTCTCATTCACGGCCTTAAAAACCATTGACACCTTACCCTGGCAGACGTTATCTTAATTTCTGCATGACGGCCATGCCCTGGCTGATACAAGAAATCATGAAAGCCACGACCTGTCAATAATCAGCAGGGAAAAATTTTTAATTGTTTACTGAAGGCTGATAACTGACGGCTTTCATATAACCATCATGATGCGCAGCATCACAACGAAGGATGAAACTTGAAAGAGGACGTTACTTGTCTCTTGTTTCAAGTTTCTTATAAACCGGCATGGTCGGACCATGATCATCGATCCGGCCACAACGAAGAATGAAACGCCGCCAATGGCAATGCTTTGACGAGTGTTTCATATAACCCACATGTCCTGGCGGACACAACGAAGAATGAAACAGGAGAGAGCCGCCCCCAGCGGTTGCCTGTCAGGAACGAGAACGACGGAGGACTTTTTGCCCTGCCAGGCTAAAAATCAAAAACTGCGGCCACTGGTCCTCAAACTATTTGATTTTTTTAACGCCTGGCAGGGCAAAAAGTCTGATCTCCTTTGGTTCTCAATGTTCCTGACAGGCAACCGCTGGGAGCTCTTAATCGGCTGTTTCATATAAACCCCCCATGTCCTGGCGGGCACAACAAAGAATGGGTCGAAGACGCGCAGCCAACAGGAGAGTGCCGCCGCCGGCTCAAAAAAAAAGAATACCACCTGAAAGCTTTGGACCTGAAAGCTTTGGACCTGAAAGCTTTGGACCTGAAAGCTTTGGACCTGAAAGCTTTGGACCTGAAAGCTTTGGACCTGAAAGCTTTGGAAAGGAGCCATATCACAATGAATAAAAAAGCGCAATTTGAATATTTAAAAAAAGATTTTTACCAGGGATTTCCTGCGTTCTGCGGTTTTGAAGAGAACCACGTAGATGACGGCGTTTTTGAGACTATTTTAAAAATTCAGAGCTCCTGACACAACAAACCTAATATATTGTTTTAACTGAAAATATTCAAATTTAGGATCGTAATTTTAAATGCATAAAAAAACCAGACAAATACCATATATTGTGCTTATTGTCTTTGTTT
>JAYEJJ010000115.1:0-3910 GCA_034660495.1 Thermodesulfobacteriota bacterium
TTTAGGTTGTAAATTCTAAGCGGGGTATGTATTTTTTTTATTGGCGGGGTCTTGCGGCGGGGTATACCCGTTACAGTATTTCGTCACTGATTCGGGGTTTGAGCGTTACACTATTTGAATCTTAGCAGATGGAGCTTAAATACTTTTTTGTACTGCTTTTTTTTGTACTTGGGGCAAGGGCGCTGACAACACCCGGAGACCCAGTGTTTGTTCTTTTTAATTTGGAAGTTTCCATTCAGGGACTGAAACATGGCGGGCTGATATGCACCCGGTTCTTTACCATAATGCTGATGGGTATTGTCTTTGCCAGCACAACAAAACCGTCTTCGGTTAAAAGAGGGGTGGAATGGTTTTTAAAGCCTGTGCCGTTTATTCCTGAAAAGCAGGCAGCTGTCATGATAATGCTTTTTCTGCGTTTTCTGCCGCTTATTCTGCAGCAGGCAGAAACAATAAAAGATGCCCACAGGGCAAGATGCGCCGACCTTGAAAAAAATCCTGTAAAAAGAGCTGTCAGTCTTGCTGTTCCCCTCTTAAAAAGAACCTTTTTATCAGCAGATCAGCTGGCCGCGGCCATGGCATCCAGATCCTACTCTCAACAGCGGACAGATCCTGAGTTTTATCCGTCCGGACATGAGCGCGTTATCTGCCTGGCAGTGATTTTTCTGTCTGCCCTTCTTTTCCTGTTCTAGTGTATACTCGGTTATCAAGTTTTTATGGAATGGCCGATTAAGAGCCCCGAGCGGTATGCAAAAAACTTGATGATCGTGTGTATAGGTTCTGTACTGGGAAAATACAAAATTTTTATATGGTATTTATGGCATCCTTCATAATGCTTCAAAAACAGTTTACATTTTTTGTGTTTAACTTTTATATTTTTCGTGCCTTTCGTGTGTTTCGTGGTTAAAAAAAATAAAAAGTGTAAAGTACTTATGAAGGATGCCGTATTTATTTGGTAAGTTTTAATTTTACAACCCTGTCCCGGGGACCGTCAAACTCGCAGAAAAAGACAGCCTGCCACTTTCCAATGACAAGCCTTCTGTCTTCAATGGCAAGCAGTTCAGAAGATCCAATAATGCAGGCTTTCGTATGGGCAGCTGCATTGCCCCCCTTGTGGAGATAATTTCCCTCCCAGGGGACAAGCCGGTCTAAAACATTGAGAATATCCGTTCTCACATCAGGATCAGCACTTTCATTAATGGCAATACCCGCTGTTGTATGTAAGCAGAAAACGTGCACAAGGCCAAAGGTTATTTCAGCATCCTGAACAGCCTGCTGAATTTCATTGGTTATATCAATGAGCTGGCTCTTACGGGTGGTTTTTATATTGATCTTCATTCTATCCCCTTTTCATCGATGATACGCGATGATCAAGTTTTTTGAACAGCGCCGCCCCCAGCGGCTGCTCTTAATCGGTCCTGCCCTGAAAAAACTTGATAATCGAGTGCTAATAATATTAAAAAAATGCTCTGCGCCACATTTACCCCGGTCAGGGTCAACATAAGGTTATGGATTGTCCCTGTTTTTTTTAAAACTTAACTTGATGCCCCTGGAAGTTTCACTCACACCAAAGCCAAGTGCCTGAAACAATTGAAAAAGAGGCCTGCCAAAATAAAACATTTCCTCTGAAATTGAAAGATGATGCGCTTTCACCGCGTTGAACCGGTAACTTAAATCATTTGTTATCATTTCTTCAAAATGTCTGACAACCTTTTTTGAAGAACGGGGCCCTTTTCTGGAAATCATCTGCATATCCGGGCAGGGGTAAAGAGAATCGTATTCTTTTATCATTTCTGCCATAGCACTGTTTTTTTCCACCAGATCAAAGCGTGACAGCAGGTCTTTTCCGGAAAGGGCCAGAATATCTGCGGTATCCCAGCATTTAAGGACCCGGCAGGCCAGGGGCCGGTTCTCATAGATAAGACACCCCTGCCGGGTCTTGCTATAGAACCGGCAGGTCCATTTTCCACGGGTGCCGCCAATCTTTAAAAACTCCGCTTTAACCGGTTTAACTGAATCCCTGACTGGATCATAGGCCAGTTCATTTTTCCGGATCGTGATCATATGTTCCGGAAGAATAATTTTTTTTCTTATTAAATCAATATCCTGAATATGCAGGGCAGGCCCGCCTTTTTCACAGCATTTACCGCATCTCTGGCATTTCTCTATCATCGGGACAACAGCTCCAGGGCAAGCCCTGACCACAACTCCATGTTCAGGGCGGAAAGACTTACAGTGTCCGCCCACTTAAAATCCACAAGCTCGCTGCCCGGCACAAACCCTGACATATTCTCTGCTGCAATTTTAAAGACAGCCCCGAGGTGAACACTGCCCACATCTGTTTTTTCTTCATTTATGGTCCCCCAAAAAACCGGGGCCAGGTTTTCCGGCCGCTTTAAAAACTCTTCATCCAGTTCCCGCATCATGCCGGTTTTGACAATATCTGCAAACCCGTCAGCCCTTTTTGTGATGTCTTTTTGATTCACATGCCCTCCTATCCCGGCAGACCAGAGATCATGAAGCCTCTGTTCACTGCCCTTTCTTCTGTACACCGCTGTTTGATCCCCTGCTGTGGTCTGAACAAGAATATATGGAATAATCTGCTTAAAGGACGGGTCCTGTTCAACGCCCCCCCTGTCCATCCAGTGATATCCCGCTTGTGCACATATGCCGTAAAACTTCTGGCTGTCAAGCCTGACAATGCTCTTTTCTTCAGTCCATTGTGGCGGCAGATGCGCCCTTTTTATACACAGAACCTTTTCTTCAGGCATCATATTTCCCCTTTTACCGGTGCATTTTCCTTGTCAGATCAGCAAGAACATGGGGATAATCGGTAAACAGCCCATCCACCCCGGAACTGATCCACCGGGCCATCTCCTCCCTGTTATTTACTGTGAATACATTAATAGTTTTTCCCTTGTCTTTTGCCCTGTTTATCTGATTTTTATCAATCAGCATACAATTTACATTGTACACTTGAAATTCAAAATCACCCCAGTCAAGCGTCTCTGAATCCTTTTTTCCCAGCAGGGCCTGGACCTCAATGCCTGGTGCTGCCTTTCTGATCTGTTTCAGCCAGGAGTGCCTGAAAGAGGATATAACCACCTGGTCTTCTGCCATATTTAAATGGGCAATGGCATTCAGCAGCTGCCTGGGTAGAGAATAATTCCTGTCCACACCCAGCTGATCCTTTAATTCAAGATTTATCTTCCAGTTTCTGTTTTTTGTAAACGCAAGGGCGTCTTCAAGTCTTGGCACTTTTTCGTTGTAAAAGCTTAAAATATCCTGTTTGTCAATACTGTCCTTTTTGATCTGATCAAAGGGATCTGTTTCAATGTAAGTTGCTCCTGCATCCAGCATTCTGATTTCAGACAGGGCATAATCCGCTACCAGATCTGTTTCTCTACCAGGAAAAACCTTGTCTGCATTGGTTGTTCTGCCCAAAAAATCATCATGAAAAAGAATAAGATGCCCGTCCCTTGTTATGGAAACATCTGTTTCCCAGAGGTCCGCCCCTGCTTCATACCCTTTTTGGGCGCCAATAATTGTATTTTCCGGGGCAAGACAACCCCCTCCCCTGTGGGCAATATTTTTAACCATTTTTCTATCACTCGATTATCAAGTTTTTATGAAAGAACCGAGCGCCGCCCCCAGCGGTTGCTCTGTCAGGAACATTGAAAACCAAAGGAGATCAGACTTTTTATCACCAAGGTAAAAATCAGGCTTCAGACAACTGACCCCGTTCTCCAGAAACCAGACACAAGAACCTGATCATCGAATTAAAACACTTAGGGATCTTCCAAAAAATAATCCACGCATCTTGCTTGTCTTTTTGCCCGTCTCCTGCGTTGCGCCAATGGGACATATTTCAATATGCCCCCATTACCGCGCCTTGAAGACGAACAACCCGATC
>JAYEJJ010000116.1:0-3898 GCA_034660495.1 Thermodesulfobacteriota bacterium
CAAGATTTTTTTGTCAAAAAACCCTAACCTATTGATATTATTTGTTTTAAAAAACAGTGCCTCAAATATAGCACATTTTGTTAAAATCAATAATATCAACATGTTAAAAAAAACTTGATCATCGAGTCACTCCTTCTCTTACATCTGTAATGTCCGGAAGGGCCAGATGTTCTGCCGGTGTGATATAGCAGATCAGGTCTGCCCCAAACCGGGCAGAGCTTGCTGCGCCAATGGCGGCGGTGATGTGATCGTATCCTGCACCTGAATCACAGGGGATGGGACCTAAGACATAATAGGGGGCATTGCCGGACATTCTTTTTTCCAGCATGATATTGCCTTCGATTTCATCTAAAGGGACATGGCCCGGGCCTTCGACCATCATCTGGCATCCCAGATCCCTGCCGGTTTCAGCCAGTTCGCAATTGATGATCATTTCTGCCATCTGAGCGCGGTCATGGCTGTCATGGATGGCACCTGCCCGAATCCCGTTACCAAGGGAAAGAACAGCATCGTATTTTTTCATCAGTGTACAAACCCTGTCAAACTGCTCATATAAAGGATTTTCTTTTTTATTGATGTCCATCCAGGCGACCATATATGTCCCGCCCTTGGATGCAAGTCCACCGTACCGGAATCCCTGTTTTCTCAGCCGTTCGATCGTGTACTGGTTGATCCCGCAGTGAATAGCCATAAAGCTTAACCCGTCATCCAACTGTTGTTCGATCAGGTCAAACAGGTATTCAGGGTTTAATTTCCCAGGATTTTTGTATTTGCGGATGGTCTCTTTAAACGCCTGGTACAATGGTACATTTCCCACGGCAAGATCGGTATTGGCAAGTACTGTCCTTCTGATCTCATTCAGGTCCCCGTCTGCAGACAATTCCATTAAGGTGTCAGCGCCTTCTTCCTGGGCTGCCTGGGCTTTCTTGACCTCAAGTTCGACATTACAGATATCGGAAGATGTTCCAATGGAGGCATTTACTTTGGTTCTAAGGCCGGTTCCGATGCCAATGAGTTTTTGATGCGGCCTTTTACTCGATTATCAAGTTTTTTCTCGAACCCTGTAAACACTGGGGGTAAAAATGAGGCGGTTTTATATAAATATTTCATTTAAAATCATAAGTAGCTAATATTGTTGAAGAACAAGAAATGTACCATGATTATGGTGGGTCTTTATAAATTGAATAATATCAACGACTTACAAAAAACTTGATCATCGAGTTTTAGGATTGCAGGGAATAACGATTTCGCCTCTGGCCACATGATCCAGTACAAAGGCTTCCGGCAGTCCTTCGGATTTGGCAATGAGTTGAATTTCTTTTGTGGTGGTTCCCTGGCGGGCATGTTCAAGCTGTGTTGTCATAGTATCCTCGCTATTGAATCTCAAAGCAAAACCAAAAAAGGGTTTTGCAAGAGAAAATTCTTACAAAACCCTTTACCATAAGGTTTGATAATGATGATTACCTGGCACGTCTTCTGACTTCCGGCATTAAACCTGCTTTTTCAGCCTTCCCGTTTTTTAACAGTGACCCTTGTAAAAGAAAGCAGATATTTCCGGTCACAGCGGCGGGACCGTCACGGAATTCAACCGTGTTCCGTTTGCCGGGGCAACCATAGAGCCCCGCTCAAAATTCAGAACTCCTGACATCTGCTATATTTGGATGCAATAGATTTCGGATTTTTGAATGGCGTAATCTGGTGAAAGGCTTGATGGCACTTTAATCAAAATTTTAGGCCTTGGGTTTTCACAGCATTCCAAATTACGCCATTGATTTTATTGATAATTTTTTAAGTGCTCCAAATTATGTAGCTTTTGATTCATTGTCATAAGTACATGTCAGGAGTTCTGAAATTGGTAAATTATTTTTGAGTGAACCCTTAAATTTAACTCAAGTATGTATAAAATTTTGCAGGGCAAGTCAATTTTTTTTTAAATTTATTGACAAAAAACCACAAGTTCAAGTAGTAAGTCATTATAGTTCACTAGGGGTGCTTTTGTTGAAAAGCTGAGAGAAGTTGAAAACTTCAACCCTTGGAACCTGATACGGTTAGTACCGGCGTAGGGAAAGTGTATGAAACATCACCTTTAGTTGTTCTTTAAGGTTCTTCCTCTTTTTTACTGTTTCAGTTTGCCTTTTGATAAAACCGTACAGATTTCTTAAAAAAACAATAAGTTAGTGCCTTGCAACTTAAGTTGTCTTATAGGTGCTTAATCCAGCTTAGCTGGAGTAGATTTGAAGGTTTTATGCTATTTTATCGAGGAGACTGAAAATGAATAAATCTTACACAACCCAGATGGATGCAGCCAGAAAGGGTATCCTGACTTCCCAGATGATGCAGGTCCTGGAAAATGAGGCAATCTCGCAAGAGGCGCTTATGGAAAAACTGGCTTTGGGGCACATTGCCATTCCGTGCAATCAAAACCACCGCAATATCAAAGCGGCAGGAGTCGGCCAGGGACTGAAAACAAAGATTAACGTTAATCTGGGAGTTTCAAAAGATGTCTGTTCCTTTGATGCGGAAATGAATAAGGCAAGGATAGCACTGGCGTATAAGGCAGACGCAGTCATGGATTTAAGTGTATCCGGTGATACCGAAGCGTTCAGGAAAAGACTTGTAAAAGAAATCCCCATGATGATCGGCACTGTTCCTGTCTATGACACATTGACCCGGACAGGTAAACCCGCACAGGAGATTACTATTGAAGACTGGTTTAGTACGGTTGAAATCCATGCAGAAAACGGAATTGATTTTATTACCATCCATGCAGGACTTACAAAAAAATGCGTTAAAAGCCTGAGAGCCAACCCGCGGCTTTGCGGGATTGTCAGCCGGGGCGGTGCCATTCTGTTTGAGTGGATGGAAAAAACAGGCAATGAAAATCCTTTTTATGAGCATTCTGATCGATTGCTGGATATCTGTGAGGCACATGATGTGTGTATCAGTTTAGGGGACGGCCTTCGTCCCGGTTCCATCAAAGATTCAACCGATGCCCCCCAGATTGAAGAACTCATTACCCTGGGAGAGCTTACCAAAAAGGCCTGGGAAAGGAATGTCCAGGTTATTATAGAAGGTCCGGGACATGTGCCGCTTCATGAGATTGAAATGAACATGCAGCTGCAGAAAAAGCTCTGCCATAATGCGCCTTTTTACGTTTTAGGACCGCTTGTGACGGATATTGCACCGGGATACGATCATATCACCTCAGCCATCGGCGGTGCACTGGCTGCCATGCACGGGGCTGACTTTTTATGCTATGTCACACCGGCCGAGCATCTCAGGCTGCCGTCTGCCCAAGATGTGAAAGACGGGATCATGGCATCAAAGATCGCAGCCCATGCAGGCGACCTTGCCAAGGGTATCAAGGATGCACAGGTCATGGACAATCAAATGAGCAGGGCCAGGGGAGAACTGGACTGGGAAGGGCAGTTCGCCTGTTCCATAGATCCGGAAAAAGCTCGTGAATACAGGAAATCATCCCAGTCGTCTGAAAAAGACGTCTGTACTATGTGCGGAGATTTTTGTGCTGTAAAACGGGCGGGGACTTTGCTATAGAATGTCGTTGGGGGCACTGGCCATGGTACTTCACCTGATTTAGTTTATTATAAAATTTCCGTCAGGAACATTGAGAACCAAAGGAAATTCAGTGGGATTTAATTTCGCGTTTGACAAATGAAGTGTTTGCCGTTATAAATTCAAGTGTGCAAACAGGTGCCGGGAAAAATAATTTCCGGTTAAAAGGAAAGGTGGTGAAATTCCACCGCATACCAGCCGGATCCTGTCCCGGATTTTTTTTGGGTCCACCTTGAATATTGCAGCTTCCCTTGCCAATCCAGCCCTGCCGTCCATTGGTGTCAGGGGGGTTTATTCCCGGCAAATGATCCGTCCGGTGGCTGAA
>JAYEJJ010000117.1:0-17777 GCA_034660495.1 Thermodesulfobacteriota bacterium
TGAAGGCTTAGAATTTTGTGACAGAAACTCTCAGGCTCTGTCCTGGAATCCTAAAAACCAGTGATCCACTTTGCCAATGTTACAATGGGTTTACAATATCAGCATCACTTCTCCTACCCTCAGAGATATTTAAACACTGACATCAGAGCCCTCGGCGTGTGGAGTACCTTGGGATGACTATATATTCCAATGTAACGCAGCCACCAATTTTTCTGTGGCTTAGGCTAATCAACCGGGCTTACAAGTTGCCTTGCAAGCCCCTGAGACTTTAGCTCAGGGGTTGTTGACCGGAAAGACCATAGCTGTTCAAGACGGCGGGCAGGAAGAGATAAAGCCCGGGGTTTACCAGGTCGTATATATTGCAGTGCCCAGTTTTGGACTGATACCCAACCGCGACCTGCAGAACACCACCAGTATTCCCTGCAGAGAGTGGACAAAACTCAGTGAGGCCAACAAAACTCAAATTCAGCCTGAAGCTGAGAAAACATGACATGATAAAGGGAGCCGGATCAGCATATAACTTTAACTTTTTCAAAGCTTCCTGCTGAGCTTATTTCAATATACGAAGCCCCATGTTCTTCGCCGAAATTTCCTGCAAGAACGGTAATCAGATCCCCTTTTGAAAAAACCCTGTCATGGACAAGTCTCTGTATGGACTGACGAATGGGCTGGGCTGAATTTTTCAAAGGCTTGATAAAATCAGCTCTGACCCCATAGGAAAGGGCCAGTTCCCGCATCACCCTTCTGTCATAGACCTGGGCAAAGATGGTATTGTCCCCCCGGTAGGCAGCAATGGCCCGAATGGTATCACCGGACATGGAATCCGCAACAATCGCCCTTGTGTTCAGCCGCATGGACGCTTTTACCGCAGCCTTTGACAGATAAGCGGTGACCTTGTTTTCTATTGTATAGGGCACATCAATAAAAGTGCTTCCCTGGGACTCCACTTCTTCTGCAATCTTGGCCATGGTTCTTACCGCAATAAAGGGGTATGCCCCGCTGGCTGTTTCACCGGACAGCATCAGGGCATCAGCGTGATCAATGCAGGCATTGGCAACATCTGAAACTTCTGCCCGGGTGGGCCGTGGTGACTTTATCATGGAGTGCAGCATCTGGGTGGCTACAATGACAGGCTTGCGCCTTTCTATACATTTTTTCACCATTTTTTTCTGAATCATGGGAATTTTTTCTGCAGGAATTTCAACGGCCAGATCCCCCCTGGCAATCATGATACCATAGGCATAGTCAAGAATTTCATCGAGATGGTCCACACCCTGGTTGTTCTCAATTTTTGCAATGATTTTAATTCTGCTGTTTTTCTCATCAAGGATTTTTTGAACCGCCAGGACATCCGCTTTATTCCGTACAAAGGAGTGGGCTATAAAATCCACATTGTTGTCCGTTGCAAATCGTATAAACCCCTTGTCTTTTTCACTCAAAGCCGGGAGTTTTACATGAACCGCAGGAATGTTAATACTCTTTTTTTCATTGATCACACCGTCATTTTCAACAAAGCAGTAGAGAAATTCTTCATCCTTTTCTACCACGGCAAGGGCAAGGGCCCCGTCATCTATCAGTATGGAACTTCCCACAGGAACATCATTGACAAATCCCTCATAGGTGACATAGATGATATCGTTAAAGGATTTACCTTCAGGATCGCCCTTTATGCGGACATAGTCACCATAGCTGACGTGAAGTGATTTTTCAGCTTCGCAGGTTCTGATTTCAGGCCCTTTAGTATCAATGAGAATGGCAATTCTGTCAGATACTTTTCTGACATTTTCAATCACCTTCATGGCATCTTCATGGCTCTGATGGGCCGTGTTAAGCCTGACAACATCCATTCCGGCTTTGTTCAGATCCTTTAGAAAACTGTATTCACAATTTTTATCAGAAATGGTGGCAACAATTTTTGTCTTCCTCTGCATGGTTAATTTCTCCTTTGTGTGCAAACGCCCATGATAAAATTTTCCAGCATAACAATGGGATCAAAAGCTGAAGATTTCATCCTGTAATCAATTGTACTTAATTCTACAACGCACAAAACCAGCTCTTTTAAGGTAAAATTGTCTGATTTTAAAAAAAGATGATACACAGGATACGAATTTTTGGGATTGGGTGCAATAAAAAGATCGGTATCGGCTTTCTTTTTACCCTTTTTGCCGTTTTTTTCCCCTTGAAAAGAAAAATTCAACGCCTGAAAACTGCCTGACAAGATCTGATCTGCCTTTATTATTTCCGGCATTACCTGTTGTTTGAATCGGTTAAAATCAAGGCCGGTGACCCAGCAGGGACAGTTGGCCCTCCTTTTTTTTTCTATGAAATCCTTTACCACCAGGAGTTTTCTTACCTGGTTGGACAGGGCTGTCAACATCTGCAGCGGATGCATGCCTGCCCCTGAAAGGGATTTGAGATAAAAAAGAGCACCCGGGCAGTTTCTGTCAGCAAAGGCATTGGTCAGTTCAAATACCGCATCAAGTTTTGATCGCTTTACCAGCAGACTGACATCCTCTGAGGTAATTATATTTTTTTCTCCGGTATAGGAAATCAATTTTTCAAGATTGTCAGCAAGAACAGAGGGGTTAAATCCGGTACGGGTCACAAGAAGATGGGCCCCGTCTTTGTCTATTTTTTTCTTATGTTTAACAAGGATGTCCTCCATAATGACACGTAAAATGTCATTCTGCTCTTTTTTATCCGCCATCCGGCTTCCAGCCGGCACTGAACAGTCTACTGCAAGCCCGTTTTTTTTTATGCACTTGAAAAGGGATCGTCTTTTATCGGCAGAAGATGCAGTGAAAATCAAAACATGATTCTCGGGAAACCCCCGTTCTATAAAATTTTCCAGATGTTTCAACTCTTCTTTTGAATACCCGTCCCGCTGTTTAACCTCCTGAACCGGAAAAAGGGATGCATCCTTTACAGCCACAACAAGTCTGTCCTGCATCAGGGAATATGTTGACATCCGTTCTATAAGCGCCGGCAGGGCAGCTGTTTCGCCTTCCAGGGATTCAAAGGCAAGGTCCCTTTTGCTGCGTGGGAGAAGATGGTCAAGGAGGATGTCAAAACTCTTTTGTGTAAGATAATTTTCTCCAAAAATAAAAAAAAGCTGAGGGATCTCCTTTTCTGAATTCTCTTTTAAACAGGAAACAAGGTCTTTGTATTTAATCTCTGGCATTTTTTTTCTTTGTGTAAAGCAGTAAAAGCATGAAAAGGGCTGAAACAACCATGATCATGCCGATTCCCTGGGAAAAGGAAATCCAGGAAAATAAAAAGCTTCCCCTTGGATCACCCCGGAACACCTCAACAATAGACCTGAAAAGGCCGTAGAGCAGGACATAACTCCAGAATACCATTCCATGAAATTTTTTTTGCTTTTGGAGGAATAAGAGAATGAAAAATATGGCAAGATTTGAAGCCACAGAATACAGCTGGGTGGGATGAAGCCCGATATTCAGCGGTGCCAGGGAATCAGGATCTGTAAAAGTGACAGCCCAGGGAAGGGAGCAGGTTTTTCCATAACAGCAGCCGGCAAAAAAACAGCCAATCCGACCCACAGCATGTCCCAGGGCTATGGCCGGAGCAATAAAGTCAGCTGTCATCCATACATTCAACCCTTTTTTTCTTATATAGATAACGCCTGAAACAAGTGCGCTGATAAACCCGCCATAAAATACGAGCCCTCCATTCCATATCTTTAAGATTTCCAGAGGGTTTTTCAAAAAATAGGACAAATCAAGCCCGACATAGAAAAGCCGGGCTCCAAGGATGGCTGATACCAGCAGCACAAAAAACAGATCTGAAACCACGCCGGCATTATCTGTATCACCCCTGGTGTTTTGTTCCCCTTTTTTGCCGAACGCTGCCCTCAGATCGTATTCTGACGCATTTCTTACGGCAAAAAAAAGGGCAACAATAAATCCAAGCCCGACAAAGAGTCCATAGGTATAAAGGGTCAACCCTCCTATTTCAATTAAAACGGGATGCATGACGTTTCCTGGAAAAACAATTCATTAGGATTGCTGCCGGTAAAAAATCAGAGTTAAAATTCAACTTGTTTAAAAACAACATAATAGATAAACAAAGCCATGCCAATACATATAAAGGAGTCTGCAATATTGAAAGCAGGCCAGTGCCAGGAGGCAACGTAAAAATCAAGAAAATCCACCACCCTGCCGAATCTGAACCGGTCAATAAGATTTCCAACGGCACCGCCGAAAATACAGGCAAAGGCTGAAGAAAGCCAGACATGGGTGTCTGCTGTTTTTTTGTAAAACCAGAGCAGCAGGCACGCAACCAGGGTGGAGACAAAGAGAAAGAAAAACTGCCTGAATTCAGGAGAATGCCTTGCAAAAAGGCCAAACGCCCCCCCTGGATTAAGAATGTGGGTAATATTGAACAGCCCCGGTATTACAGGAATTGTATCGTAGAGGGCAATGGATCCGGTTACCATCTTCTTGGCTGCCTGGTCAGCGATAGCAATAGCACCGCTGATCAGTACAAGCCGGGTCATGCTTTTGACAGAAATACCCATAGGGTTAAGGACTGGTATGGGCGGCTATGGTGTGCAGCGCATTGACACAGCGCTGGCATGAGTCCTGAAATTCTTCATTGTGGCCTACGGTTGTATCATATTTCCAGCACCGCTGACATTTTTCACCGGGCGCCTTTTTCACCTGTATTCTAAGTCCTTTTATCTCCTCGCTGTCAAATGTGCCTGCGTTTATTTCGTCGGGCAGCTTTGCTGAGGATACAATAAAAATATCCCTTAAATCTTCCTTAAGTCCCAGAAGCGCCTTTTTGTATTCATTATCCGGGAGCAGAATTTCAATACCGGCATCCAGGGGATGACCGATTAATTTTTCCTCCCTTGCCAGTTCAAGGGCTTTGGTGACTTCAGCCCTTACCTCGATAATCTTTTCCCATTTTTTTGCAATATCCCGGTTTTTCCACTTATCATCAGAACCGGGCAGAGATGTCAGATGCACACTCTCCTTTTTTTCATCATACACGGGCATTTCCTTCCAGATCTCTTCCGCTGTAAAGGGGAGCAACGGTGCCATAAGCCTTGTAAGCCCATCAAGGATAAAATAGATCACGGTCTGGGCATCCCTTCTTTTTCTGTCACCGGCATAGGAAGTATAGAGCCTGTCCTTGATGATATCCAGATAAAATGCTGACAGATCAACAATGCAGAAATTATGCAACGCGTGGTAAATGGTATGAAACTCATAGGTTTCATAGGATTTGGCTGACTTTTCAAGGACAAGAGATGCTTTGTGCAGAATAAACCGGTCCAGCTCTGTCATGGACGCTATTGAAGTGGCATCTGCTGCAGGATCAAAATCGTAGAGATTGCCCAGCATGAACCGGCAGGTGTTTCTGATGCGCCGGTAGGCATCGGAAAGCTGTTTAATGATATTATCCGATATCCTCACATCATCCCTGTAGTCTGCCGATGCTACCCATAAACGGAGAATATCAGCTCCGTGCTGTTTGATGATTTTGTCCGGCGCAATCACATTGCCCACAGATTTTGACATTTTTTTGCCTTCAGAATCCACAACAAACCCATGGGTTAAAACAGATTTATAGGGCGCTTTTCCCGTACTGCCCACACAGGTGAGAAGGGAGCTGTGAAACCAGCCCCTGTGCTGATCGCTGCCCTCAAGATAAAGGTCAGCAGGCCGGGAAAGGCCTTCTGTGTCCTCAAGAACTGCTGAATGACTTACACCGGAATCAAACCAGACATCCAGTATATTATTGTCCTTTTTAAACTGCCTGGAACCGCATTTTTCACACACTGCATTGTCAGGCATTAAGTCTGCTGCTTCTTTTTCAAACCATATATCAGAGCTGTGCGCTTTAAAAAGGGTATAAATTTTATCAACAGATTCCCGGGTAACATAGACACTGCCGCATTCTGTGCAATGAAAAACCGGTATGGGAACCCCCCAGGACCGCTGCCTGGACAGACACCAGTCCGGCCGGTGTTCAATCATGGAATATATCCTGGCCCTGCCCCAGGCGGGAATCCAATGGACTGAATCAATTTCCTTTAAGCTGTTTTTACGCAGGTCCCTTTTGTCCATGGAGATGAACCATTGTGGCGTCGCCCTGAATACAACCGGTTTTTTGCACCGCCAGCAGTGGGGATAGGAATGCTGAATGGTTTCCTGTTTTACAAGGGCACTGCACTGGTCCAGACGCTCAACGATCCCTTTGTTCGCCTTTAGAATAAACTGACCCTCAAATCCCTTGACATCATCCGTAAAGCACCCGTTGTCCTGAACAGGGGAATAGGCCTTAAGCCCGTACTTAAGGCCGGCTGTATAATCATCTGCACCATGCCCAGGGGCCGTATGAACACATCCGGTTCCAGCGTCCAGGGTGACATGGTTGCCCAGAATAACAAGGGAATCACGTTCATAAAGGGGATGAATGCATTTTATGCCTTCAAGATCACCGGCCTTTACCTGTCCAAGCATGGTGTAATCACTGATTTTGAATTCTGACATGATGTTTTCCACAAGGTCTTCTGCCAGAATAAGCACTCCATGTTCCTGGGTTTCAACAGCTGCATAGATAAAATCAGGGTGGAGGCAGATACCCAGGTTAGCCGGTATGGTCCAGGGCGTTGTGGTCCAGATCACAAAAGAAGCTGTTTTCCCGCTGATTTCGGGAATAAGGTTACTAAGGTCATCTTTTACAGGAAATTTAACATAAATTGACGGGGAAGACTGATCCTTGTATTCAATCTCTGCCTCGGCCAGGGCTGTCTGGCAGCTGCAGCACCAGTAAATCGGTTTTTTTCCGATAAACATGTCACCGTTCAGTGCAAATTCTCCGCACTCCTTTGCAATCCTTGCCTCGTATCCGTTGTTCATGGTCAGGTATGGCGATTCCCATTCTCCCTGAACACCAAAGCGCTTAAACTCCTCTTTTTGTATTTCCACAAATTTTGCCGCGTATTTTCTGCAGGTCTGCCTCACTTCCACAGGGGTCATGTCTTTTTTGGCTGACCCGAGTTTTTTATCAACGTTATGTTCAATGGGCAGTCCGTGACAATCCCATCCCGGCACATAAGGCGCATCAAATCCTGACATCTGCTTGGATCTGACAATAATATCCTTTAAAATTTTATTGATGGCATGTCCCATGTGAAGGTACCCGTTGGCATAGGGAGGCCCATCGTGGAGAATAAACGTTGTGCGTCCTTTGGAAGCCTGTCTGATTTTTTCATAAAGCCCTGACTCTTCCCATTCTTTAAGCTGTTCAGGCTCACGGTTAGCTAAATTGGCCTTCATTGCAAATTTTGTTGAAGGCAGGTTCAATGTTTTTTTATACGCCATCTTTCCTCCAGGACCCATTAAGAGATCTTCCAAAAAATAATCCGCGCATCTTGCTTGTCTTTTTGCCCGCCTCCTGCGTTGCACCAATGGGACATATGTCAATATGCCCCCATTACCGCGCCTTGAAGACGAACAACCCGATCATACAAATTGGCCTGCGCAATATACGTATATTATTTTCTTCCAGATCCCTGACCAAAATTAACTTAAAAGTAGTCACCATATTATTGTCTGTAATACTGCCCTGGTTGACTCAAGGGGGTTGACCCGACACTGCGCCGCAATACTGAAGAAGGGTCAGTCAGGACAAATTTTTTTTATTTCATATGAAAGCCTCTAAACTGCAGACTCTCAAAACTTTCATGATGTGCAGCTGCCGTTTTCCTGCCATGGCCGCTATAAAAATTTAAAATTATGTCAAAAAAAGAAAAAAAGTCAAGGCTTATCTTGAATACGACCTGCAGATCAACGTCCTTTTATGTTTTTCATAGGGCAGACGGTAAGGAATGATGTTAAGCTGTTTTCTATCTGCATGGGATGTTGCCTCATCAATGCCCTTTTCCCCTTTCATGGCGATAATGACACCCTCTGTCTGAAGAAACGGCCTTGAAAGTGCCATAAACCTGTCAAGGGATGTGAACGCCCTGGAAACAGCAACATCAAATGAAAAAGCAAAGTCCTCCCTTTGGGCAAGGGTTTCGCATCTTTCATGGACGGCACGGACCTGTTCAAGACCGGCACTCCTGATTATATGGCTGATAAAGGAAGTTTTTTTTCTGGAACTGTCTGCCAGGACCATATCAAGACCCGGCTTTATTATTTTAAGCACAAGCCCGGGAAATCCCCCCCCTGATCCAAGATCCAGCACCCGGCTGTTGTCAGAAATATAGTTTGCCAGAATGGCTGAATCTATGAAATGTTTCACTGCGATCTCATAGGGATCTGTTATTGAGGTAATATTGAATTTTTTATTCCATTTTACCATCTCACTGCCGTGGAAGGCCATAAGATCCAGCTGTGCCTTATCCAGTCTGATATTGAATTCACGTCCCCCGTTTTCAAGAATGCGTTTCCATTGATTATTGAAATCCATAGGGTTTTTTCGGGGCACCTTTGATTTATTTTGCTAAACACCCTTTTAAATATTGACACAAGAGAGTTTTAGTTGTATATTTGTAAGATTTTTTAACAGACTATCTGTCTAAAATGAAAAGATACTAACAAACCCGAATTTATTTATCAATATTAAATTACTTGAGTTTTCGGATTTTTCAACTTGACTTTTTTAAAGAATTATGAGTTGCATCGTTTTCAATGAGTTACGATCTATGGCCTTTTTATAGTTGGTATTCTAAAGACGACCTTATTCCAGCATTATAAAAAATAAAAACACAGGAACACCTTGAAAACACTGGTGGTTCATAAAACACAACAAAAGTCAAGAATTTTTTTCCGAAAACTCAAGAAATTAATCAGTGATTAAAAAGCGCTAAATTTTACATGGCTGACGGCAGCCTGTGTATAAATTTCAGTCAAAGGATTATTTGATCATGCTCAAGGATTTAGAAAAAGTCAGAAATATCGGAATCAGTGCTCATATCGATTCAGGTAAAACAACCCTTACAGAAAGGATTCTCTTTTATACCGACCGCATTCATAAGATTAATGAGGTAAGGGGTAAGGACGGCACAGGCGCACTCATGGATTCCATGGAGCTTGAAAGGGAAAGAGGGATTACCATAGCTTCGGCTGCCACCCATTGTGTCTGGAAAAACAACGATGTCAACATAATTGACACCCCCGGGCATGTGGATTTCACTGTAGAAGTTGAAAGATCCCTCAGGGTGCTTGACGGCGTTGTTCTTATCCTCTGCTCTGTTTCAGGTGTCCAGTCCCAGTCAATCACAGTCGATCAGCAGATGAAACGATACCAGGTCCCCTGTATCGCCTTTGTCAACAAATGTGACCGAAGCGGTGCCAATCCCTTAAGGGTAGCCAAACAGCTCAGAGAAAAACTCGGACACAATGCAATCCCCATGCAGATTCCCATCGGTCTTGAAGACCGCTACCAGGGGGTTGTTGATCTTATCACAATGAAGGCCTGCTATTTTGAGGGAGCCAACGGTGAAATTCTGGTTGAAGGTGAAATTCCGCCGGAACTTGTTGATGAGGCAGCAGAAAAAAGAGAAGAAATGATAGATGCGGTATCCCTTTTTTCCGATGAACTGACAGAAGCCATACTTGAAGAAACAGAAATCACAGAAGACATGGTGGCTGATGCCGTTCGAAGAGGAACCATTGCCAGGGAAATGACTCCTGTATTCATGGGCTCTGCCTACAAGAACAAAGGAGTCCAGCCCCTGCTCAACGCTGTAATCAAATACCTTCCCTCTCCTCTGGATATTGAAAATGAAGCCATTGACCTGGACAATCAGGAAGAAACAGTGAGTCTGGTCAGTGACTTTTCAAAACCCACTGTTTCCCTTGCCTTTAAACTTGAGGACGGCCAGTACGGTCAGCTGACCTATATCCGGGTTTACCAGGGCAGCCTGAAAAAAGGAGACACCATTGTCAACACAAGAGACGGTAAAAAACTAAAGGTCGGCCGTCTCATCAGAATGCACGCCTCGGAAATGGAGGAAGTGGAAGAAATACCGGCAGGCCACATCGGCGCCATGTTCGGCATAGACTGTGCCTCAGGGGATACATTTGTATCACCGGGCATCAACTATGCCATGATATCCATGCATGTCATGGACCCTGTTATTTCACTGTCTTTAAAACCCGTAGACAACAAATCCCAGATCAATATGTCCAAAGCCCTGAACCGGTTCACCAAGGAAGATCCCACGTTTAAAACCTATGTGGACAAGGAAACCAGTGAAACCATTATCCAGGGTATGGGGGAACTCCACCTTGAAGTGTATGTTGAACGAATGAAGCGTGAGTACAAGGCTGAGGTCATTACCAGGAAACCCAGGGTTGCCTATAGAGAAACCATCACCCGGCAGGCGGAATTCAACTACACCCACAAAAAACAGACCGGCGGTTCCGGTCAGTTTGGCCGGGTGGCCGGCACCATTGAGCCCTGTGAAGAAGAATTTGAGTTTGTCAATAAAATCACCGGCGGCAGAATTCCCACCCAGTTTATCCCTGCCTGTGAAAAAGGGTTCCAGAACTGCATGGCCAAAGGCCCTAAAATGGATTTTCCTGTTACAGGGATTAAAATCACCCTTGTTGACGGTGCCTTCCACGCGGTGGACTCTTCGGAAATGGCCTTTCAGGCTGCGGCACGGGGCGGGTTTCTTGAGGGATATCTCAAGGCAAAGCCAGTCATCCATGAACCCATAATGAAAGTGGTCATTGAAACCCCCAATGAATTTCAGGGGTCCTGCATGGGGCTTATTAACCAGAGAAGAGGAATTATTCAGGGATCCCAGGAAGAAGGGGTCATGTCTGTCATAGAATCCCAGGTCCCCCTGTCTGAAATGTTCGGTTTCTCTACTGTTCTGCGCTCCGCAACCCAGGGCAAGGCACAGTTTACCATGGAATTTTCTTCCTACAAACAGGTTCCCCAGTCCGTTGCAGAAGAAATTGCAAAACAGAAACAGGAAGAAACGAAAAAAAATTAAGGAATTTACTTCCATTCAACATATTATAAATTATAAAGAGAGGGAAAAAATGCTGAGAAAGGATCTCATTTTAAAAAACCCTGCCGTTCAGATTATGGGAAAAGAGAATCTTCATCAGGGGAAATTCGGTGCTGTGCTGTCAAGGGCTGGTGTGGGAAAGACGCAGTTCCTTGTGCAGATTGCAATTTATAGACTGCTTAATGATGAAAAAATTCTGCACGTCAGCCTTAACAATCATATGGACAAGATAAACCTGAGGTATAAAGAAGGATATTTCAGCCTTATTGACAGCGTCGGCTACATTGACCCCCAGAAAGCCCTTCGATTATGGGAAAACATTGATCTTGCAAAAACAGGCATGTCCTTCAATGAAAGCACATTCACCCCTGAAAAAATAAATGAATACCTGAAAAGCCTGAAAAAAGAAAATCTTCAGATGCCGGCCATGATTGTCATTGACGGCCTGAACTTTGACAGGGATCAGTCTGCCCCCCTTGATGAAATAAATGCCATCTCTGAAAAATATGCTGTTTCTGTATGGTTTTCCATGCAGACTCACAGGGAGGAGTCCCCCTGCCCGGACGGATTTCCTCTGCAGCTGGAAAAATTCAAAAACAAATTTGATAAAGCATTGTTCCTGAAACCCAGGAAGGATAAAATTCAAGTCGTGATTTTAAAGGACGGAGACCGGGTCAGTGAAAAATTTCTCATTGACCCGGCCACCATGATGGCAGATCAGCCTGAGTCCTCTTAATTTAACAGCGTCTGTTTTTTTCACCAGACTGCTAAAGATCATAGCAATTGAATTGATACACGATCATCAAGTCTTTAGGATACCACCGCCCCCAGCGGTTGCCTGTCAGGAACGAGAACGACGGAGGACTTTTTCCCTGCCAGGCTAAAAATCGCCGGCGCTGGGGCCACTGGTCCTCAAACAGCTTGATTTTTTTAACGCCTGGCAGGGAAACTTTGGTTCTCAATGTTCCTGAAGGCAACCGCTGGGGGCTCTTAATCGGCTGTTTCATATAACCCACATGATGCGCAGCATCACAACAAACCATGAGACTTGAATTGTACCTCGTCTTGTTTCTTGTATCTTGTTTCAAGTTTCTTATAAACGTCCATGCCTTGACAGGCACAACAAATCTTGAAAGCTGTTACCTTTTAGCTGAGTACTGATGGCTGAAGGCTTTCATATAAAAAACGGCAGCCCTTTTATGCACAGGTGCAGATTGCTGCCGTTTAAACTGAATTTTCCTGCTGACCCATGTCAATAGACTGCTCAGGCTGAGGACACAGGCTTTTTTTTTTCAACGGCATCAATAAAATCTGCAATTGCTCTGTACACACGCATAGCCCCGTTTCCCAACAGAATCCCGTGGCGGTCAAAATCAAAGAGAAAATACTCTCTGCAGTCCGATCCAATGGATTCAAACAATTTTCGGGTTCCCTCTGGATTGACCACCGGGTCCTTTCTTGACTGTACTACCAGGACAGGCGCCTTTATGGATGTCATCCTGTCTTCAAGGGCTTTCATAAACTGTTCCAGCTGCCTCACCCCTGAAACGGGATTTCTCAGATAATTAATATCTGGATTTTCCGGACTGTTTTTTACAAACTCCCTGGCAAGGCCTTTTAAATGCGCCTTTTTCATCATCTGATTCCAGATGTCCACGGAAGAGACAAAGTTTGTTCCAAAATCATTGAGCTTCATGGGAGGGCATACGGTAAACACAGCTTTTATACAATCCACCCGGGATGCCAGGTCAAGGGCCAGTCCGGCCCCGGTTGAAAAACCACCCACAAAAATGCTGTCACACAGGGAGCGCAGAAGTATATATCCTTCCTCCACAGATTCTATCCACTGGGTATATTTTGTTTCAGCAAGATCCTCGGGTGCGGTGCCATGCCCCTTGAGCCTTGGAATATAAACTGTATACCCTTTTTCAAAAAAATATTTCCCCAAAGGTTTCATTTCAGCCGGAGATGCCATATACCCGTGGATCAGCAGAATACCCCCCAGGCTGACGGTTTCATTTTTCATTAAAATCGGCCTTCCCTTTAATTTGGGTTTTGACTCATTTTTTATAAAGAATTCATTGTAATCTGTTTCAAAATCCTGCCTGGCCTTTTTTTCAATCGCTTCTCCCAGCAGACGTTTAATTTCATCACAGGGTTTTTCAGCAATTTTTTTAAGATAGCTGTGAATCTGTACAAGGGGCTCCACCTCATTTGCCATAACCGCCACTGGGTTTTTTATGCGGATGGTGTGAAATTCTGTATCCGCATCTATAACAGACTGGTTCTTGTAAATTTTACCGTTCTCTATACGAACCACACCTGTGGATAATGCTGTCTGCATAAAATCATAATAGCGTTTGAACCTGTCGTCCGTTAAAATGTGGATCTGGTTCTGCCCCAGACTTTTGTGCAGATAATTATCCGACTTTAACACGTCTCCAGACAGGGCCAGATAAACCCGGGACTTGAAGTCAAATTCATCAAGTTCGCAGTTTTTTTCAAACTCTTCTGTATTTTCAGGGCAGTATTTTAAAACAGTTGCAAATACATGGTCAAAATTCAAGGTGGTCATCAGATAAACAGAAGACATGTAATCATACATGATTTCATAGAAAAATTTCCTCATAACCGGACGGGAGCTGAGTTTGTCGTCAAATTCTATTTTTCGCCTTGACGTCAGATCACTTTCAATCAACGAATGATGGAGATACGGGCCTATCTCAATGGGCTGTCCAAGCCTTACGTCCACATCAACTCCGGAAAGCAGCATGGTGCCCTCTGTCATGAGCTCTTCAATGACCCGGTCAGAAGGTTTTTCCATTAAATTCAAAGCAATGCTGGTCAACATATTTTTTTTGGCCCGGACAGGATAATAGGTAATATTCACCGGAACAATAAATGTCTGTTTCTGAAACACGGCCTCAGGCGACTTTATCTCAAAAATATCAACCAGCCGGTTAAACTCCCCCATATTGAGCTGCTGCATCCTTTTAAGCCGCTGACGGTAAAATTCCGTCCGCAGGGCAATGGTCGCAGCCCCGGTATGGGGCTTTTCCATTGCCGTGTCTGAAACAAGTTGAAATTCATTGTTGTTGATCATTTTCTTGTTCTTTACCATCATGCCTTCGGGAAAAATAACCCATGACGCATCTCCTGTAATCAGCGTTTTCACAATCAACAAATCTCTATGGGGGTCCTTTGTAGAAACAGCGCCCAGATTTTCAAGTATTTTTGAAGAGGCCTCAGTAAAAAGTTCTGATGCGGCAAGGGACCAGACCGGTTTTTTTGTCAATTCATTGATATGAATGGGAAGCAGCACTGTTTCTATTCTGGTAAAATGGTTTGCCGTAAATATAAGGGAATGATTTTCCGGAATATTTTCACTGCCGTGTACAGTAATTCTTGCCCGGGAAAACCCTGAAAACGCCTTGAGACTATAGCCTGACAAATAATATGCAAATCTGTTCATTGTAAGCCTTCCCCTGAAAATGCGTATATGATCTTTTTATATGAAAGCCATCAGCCGTCAGCCATCAGTACTCAGCTAACAGCTTAAAGCTAACAGCTAACAGCTTAAAGCTAACAGCTTTCATGCTTTGTTGTGTCCGCCGGGACATAATGATTTAAAATTAAATTTTTAAATTTGAACTTTTTACCTTGACCCAGAGAACGATATTACTTAAATTAGCACCAGGTTTGAACAAAAAAAAAGGATATTTTATTTCTCTATCATAATGAATACCATAAAATCAAGCTGGAGGGGCTCTGGTGTACTCTAAAATTCTTATTCTGCATTTTCCCTCAGATGTTGCACAAAAATCAGTTGTGTGCTATTTAACAAGGGATTACAATCTGCTGTTCAATATTTTAAAAGCCACGGTTTCCAATAAAAAAGACGGACACATGGTGCTGGAACTTTCAGGAACCAAGGCAGATTTTCAAAAAGGGGTTCGATACCTGAAAGACCAGGGGGTCCGTGTCAGTACGGCCCAGCATGAAATCTGGCGGGACAAGGAAAAATGCACCCACTGCGGGGCCTGTACAGCAGTGTGTCCCACAGGCGCGCTGTCCATAAAACGCCCTGAAATGGAAGTGGTTTATGACCAGGAAAAATGCAGTCTGTGCGAGCAATGCGTATTAACCTGCCCCACAAGGGCCATGGGACTTTATTCCAAGAACACTGAAAACATCTTTTAATTGAGCATCACAGTTGCCATAGGACTGAGCGGAGGAATTGATTCTCTGGTTGCAGGCTTTCTTCTAAAAAGACAATATAAAAATGTTTTTGGAATTCACTTTACAACGGGGTATGAAACAGAAAACATTGATTTTTCCTTTATAGAGAATCAGCTGGACATCCAGATTGTACACATAGATCTTCACTCAGTTTTTGAAAAAACCATTGTTGATTATTTTATTCAAACCTATCTTAAGGGCAAAACCCCAAATCCCTGCCTGATCTGCAATAAAACCATCAAATTCGGCTCTTTAATCGCAGCTGCAGAGACCCATGGCGCAACCCTTTTTGCTACGGGACACTATGCCAGAATTCAAAGGGATAAAACAGGACAGGTTGCCCTTTTAAAGGGAAAGGACCCTTTAAAAGAGCAATCCTATTTTCTCTCCATGCTGGGTTTCGACCAGCTTGAGAAAGCAGTTTTTCCCCTTGAAAACATGACTAAAAAAGAAGTTCTTGAATTTGCAGAAACCCACCATCTCTGCCAGCCGGTTAAAAAGGAAAGTCAGGATATCTGTTTTATAAAGGATTCACCGGTTGCTGATTTTATTTCATTGAAAACCGACGCACTTTTCTGGCCTGGAGATATTGTAACAAAGGAAAACAAAGTCATCGGCCGGCATAACGGCCTTCACAGATTCACCATCGGACAGAGAAGGGGAATTGATTGTCCCGGCCCCTATCCCTATTATGTCCTTAAAATTGACACAAAAAACAACAAACTGGTTGTGGGAAGCAGACAGGACCTGCTTCAGAAAGCATTTTATATCCAGGATATCAACTATTTAACCCCGCACCCTGAATTTTCATCCCGGGTTACAGCAAAAACCAGAGTTACAGCAAAAATCAGATACGCTCATAAAGGGGCCCCTGCCCTTTTCATCAATGATGAAAAAGGCGGAAAAATTATTTTTGACACACCCCAGCCGGCCGTCACTCCCGGCCAGGCGGCTGTTCTGTACTCAGGCGATCAGGTGGTCTGCGCCGGAATTATTCGATGAAGCATTTTTATATAACAACACTGGGGTGCAAGGTCAATCATTATGAATCTGATGCCATATCATTTCAACTCTGTAAAAACGGATTTAAAAAAACAAATGACCCGTCAAAGGCGGATTATGCCATTGTCAATTCCTGTGCCGTCACTGCCAGGGCAGCCATGCAGTCAAGACAGGCTGCCAGGAAAATAATAAAAGCCAGCCCAGTCGTCCGGGTTGTTTTTACAGGATGCCATGCCCAGACTGAACCGGAACAGGTAAAATCCATTGATCATCTTTACTGCATTGCCGGACACAGGGATAAATTCAGACTTGCCCAGGCAATTGTTGCATCGGAAAACAACAATGGGTCACAGGGGCTTGAATCCATTGCCCCTCCTGCTGCATACTGCAGGGAAAACACATTTATATCCTTTGATCCAGCTGTGACCGGTGATAAAACCCGGGCCTATCTGAAAATTCAGGACGGGTGCAATGCCTTTTGCTCCTACTGCATCATTCCCCATGCCCGGGGCAGAAGCAGGAGCATGCCGGAACACGAAGTAATGGGCCACTTAAAGGAGCTGAACCGGATAGGCTATAAAGAGGCCATTATTACAGGTATCCATGCAGGTGAATATGGCCATGATTTCAAGGAAAAATCATCCCTTTCCCATCTGTTTCAAACCATTGCTTCAAAAAAACTCATACACCGGATCCGCCTCAGTTCCATTGAACCCAAAGAGCTGACCGATGAAATTATTGAAATTGCCGCCCGGGGTGATATTTTGTGCGATCATTTTCACATTTCCCTTCAAAGCGGGGATGACAGAATTCTAACATCCATGCACCGGCCCTATGACGCTGATTTCTTCAGAGATCTCATCTGGAAAATACATGAAAAAATGCCCTTTGCAGCCATTGGTGCTGATCTTCTTATGGGATTTCCCGGAGAAACCAAAGCTGCGTTTGAAAACACCCTGTCGCTTATCTCCTCCCTTCCCCTCTCCTATCTCCATGTGTTTCCCTTTTCTCCAAGAAAGGGAACGCCGGCCTTCCATTTTCCAGACAAGGTGGATCCCAAAATCATAAAAGCACGCTGCGCTGTTATGCGACAGCTTGGCAGGGAAAAGACAAAACTATTTAAACAGAAAAATACAGGAAGACTCCTTGATGCTGTGATTCAGGGGAAACGCGATTTAAAAACCGGCCTGCTGACAGCCGTGTCATCCAATTATCTTACCCTTCTTGTTAAAGGAGATGACTTGTTTTTAAACAAAGCCCTTAAGGTAAAATTAAGAGAACTTCGTGAAAACAACATATTGTACGGCACAATAGAGGCACACTAAAATGCGCGATATTTACAAAAAGAGGGGCTGCCCCTGATACTCGGTTATCAAGTTTTTATGGAAGGGCCGAGCACCGCCCCCAGCGGTTGCCTGTCAGGAACATTGAGAACCAAAGGAGATCAGACTTTTTCCCTGCCAGGCGTTGCGACAATCAAGCTGTTTGAGGACCAGTGGCCGCAGTTCTTGATTTTTAGCCTGGCAGGGAA
>JAYEJJ010000118.1:0-3865 GCA_034660495.1 Thermodesulfobacteriota bacterium
TCAAACAGCTTGATTGTCGCAACGCCTGGCAGGGAAAAAGTCTGATCTCCTTTGGTTCTCAATGTTCCTGACAGGCAACCGCTGGGGGCGGCGCTCGGCCCTTCCATAAAAACTTGATAACCGAGTTTCAGGCAGGAAAAAATTCAAAAATAAGTAATGTGTCCCCGCATTTCAAAGACGTAGCTCCATTTTGTTTTTCCCCTTGACTATATCCACGGGCACGGTTAAAATTTTGCCATGTACCTGGAGACCAGGTGAACAACAAAAACAAACAGCTTTTCAGAAAAAACAACCTTGAAAAACAATACGGAAAAATTCCATGAAATTTCCCTACGGCATATCTGATTTTAAAAAATTAATTACCAAAGAATATTTCTATTGCGACAGAACAGACAAAATTCCTCTCCTGGAAGAAACAGACTCACAATTGTTTATCCGGCCCCGGCGGTTTGGCAAAAGCCTTGTGCTTTCCATGCTGGAAAACTATTATGATGTGGCCAAAAAGGATGAGTTTGATGCAATCTTTGGTAACCTGAAAATAGGAAAAAATCCAACAGGCCTTCACAACGCCTATTTTATCCTAAAACTTGATTTCTCCTGTGTTGACCCCGTGGGAACCGCCGGCGAGGTGAAGCAGGCCCTGTTTGATCATATCAATGACTGCATTAAAGGGTTTATCCTCTACTACCGGGACTATGATCTTCCTGAAATAGAAATCAACACAAACAATGCAATAAGCACAATGAATTCCCTTGTCAGCTCGGTGCGCATGACCCCTTACCCTGTATATCTTCTCATTGATGAGTACGACAACTTTGCCAACACCGTAATGATGGGAGTGCAGAGTCAAATGCAGCCCCATGAGAACCGGTACAAGGCTCTGGTGCATGACGAAGGCCCCTTGAAAACCTTTTTCAAGGCGGTAAAATCCGCCACATCCGGGTCCATGTTTGACCGGGTCTTTATTACCGGGGTGTCTCCGGTTGTGATGAGCGATATTACCAGCGGGTACAATATTGCTGAAAACATCTATTTTGAGCCGGAATTCAACGATCTCTGCGGATTCAAACACAATGAAATGGAAGAGATCATTAAAGAGATTGTTGAAAAATGCCGGCTTGAAAAAGAAAAAATTAAGGAAGCCGTGGATCTGATCCAGACCTGGTACAATGGATACGCCTTTTCCCATGGCAATGCTGAGTACATCTACAACCCCACCCTTTGTCTGTATTTTTTAAAGAAATTTGAAAAGACCTGCAGGTATCCCAGAAAAATGCTTGACTCAAACCTTGCCGTTGATGAATCAAAGCTTGAATATATCGCCAATATTCCAAAAGGACAAACCCTGCTCATGGATTTAATGCAGGATGATAACAACGGAATTAAGATACCTGAACTGGAAGACCGGTTCGGTGTCAGAGAGATGGTAACGGACCAGTCCAGGAACGACACCTTTCTGGCATCCTTTCTCTACTATTTTGGCGTACTCACCATTGCAGAAGAGACCGAGGATCTGGAAGTGATTTTAAAGGTGCCCAACCTTGTGATGAAAAGCCTTTATGTGGCCCAGATTTACAAAATGCTGCTGCCGGACCCCCATGAACAGGACGACGGCAGAGATGCGGCCAAACTGGTGTATCAGAAAGGGGAGATGGCGCCCCTGTGCAGATTCATGGAGGAGCGCTATTTCAAGGTATTCCACAATAGAGATTATAGATGGGCCAATGAGCTCACTGTAAAAACCGCATTTTTAACCCTGCTCTACAATGATATCATCTATATCATGGATTCTGAGACGGAAATTGACCGCAGACACGCAGACCTTACCATGATCATCAGACCTGACAAACGCTACGGCAAGGTTTATGATGTGCTGATTGAGTTTAAATTCGTTTCCCTTAAAGAGGCGGCACTGGATGCCGGTGCAGCAGAAAAATTAACGGTAGAGGAACTCATACTCCTTCCTTCCATCACAAAACAGATGACACAAGGGGCAAAACAGGTTAAAGACTATGGCAAAAAACTTGAAAACAAGTACGGCAATCTGCGATTGAAAAAATTTGTGGTGGTCTCACTGGGGTTTGAAAGGCTCTGTTTTCAGGCATTGTGATAAACTAACCCTTCCTGCACCCTTTTGGCAAATATTGACAGGAAATAGGTATTGTGTCCCCCGTATTTTGAAATAGAGGGACACTTTACTTATTTTTTTATGAAACTTAAAATAAAATTGGAGTCGGTGGGGTCATGGGGTCAGCAGGGTCATGGGGTCAGGCTCCGGTTGTTACGGTTATGGACGAGTGCGTTGCATAAAGGACTTTTCCCTTACATTCGGATAAGATTAAAAAGCCGACCCCTGAGGGGCCGGCTTTGGGTTAAGCCCATAGGGCATGGTTTACGGTGACCTATAAATCAAGTTTGGATTTTAAAGACAATTGACTATAGCCCGATTGGATTTTTTCTTATCAATGCAGTTTGTCTTCCTGGGAAAGCGGATGGCCCCAAAAACATGGCCGCATCAGCATCACCGTTTTTTAATGGCAGAGCCAATTGTCTCTGACCTGGCCCTGATGGCCAGAATTTTTACATCCAATTAAAACTTTTATAACATGAACAGCGCTATTACAGTGGCGGTCCGACCCCGAAATTCGATGTTTTTATGGCAGAACAACAACAATGTTCTTGATTTTTTTATACGCACAAAACAGGTAAAGTGTCCCCATATTTAAAAATTAGGTAAAGTGTCCCCATATTTATGCGGCCACTGGTTTTCAAACAGCTTGATTGTCGCAACGCCTGGCAGGTAAAAAGTCTGATCTCCTTTGGTTCTCAATGTTCCTGACAGGCAACCGCTGGAGGCGGCGCTCGGCCCTTCCATAAAAACTTGATAACCGAGTTTCAGGCAGGAAAAAATTCAAAAATAAGTAATGTGTCCCCGCATTTAGTAATGTGTCCCCGCATTTCAAAGACGTAGCTCCATTTTGTTTTTCCCCTTGACTATATCCACGGGCACGGTTAAAATTTTACCATGTACTTGGAGACCAGGTGAACAACAAAAACAAACAGCTTTTCAGAAAAAAACAACCTTGAAAAACAATACGGAAAAATTCAATGAAATTTCCCTACGGCATAGCAGATTTTAAATCTATAACAACCGAGGGCTACTTTTACTGCGACAGAACTGACAGAATCCCTTTGCTTGAAAATACAAAGTCTCAATTGTTTATCCGGCCCCGGCGGTTTGGCAAAAGCCTTGTGCTTTCCATGCTGGAAAACTATTATGACGTGGCCAAAAAGGATGAGTTCGAAGCGATCTTCGGTAACCTGAAAATAGGAAAAAATCCAACAGACCTGCACAACGCCTATTTTATCCTAAAACTTGATTTCTCCTGTGTTGATCCCGTCGGCACTGCCGGCGAGGTGAAGCAGTCACTGTTTGATCATATCAATGACTGCATTAAAGGGTTTATCCTCTACTACCTGGACTATGATCTTCCTGAAATAGAAATCAACTCAAACAATGCAATAAGCTCAATGAATTCCCTTGTCAGCTCGGTGCGCATGACCCCTTATCCGGTATACCTTCTCATTGATGAGTATGACAATTTTGCCAACACTGTAATGATGGGGGTACAGAGTCAAATGCAGCCCCATGAGAACCGGTACAAGGCTCTGGTGCATGACGAAGGGCCCTTGAAAACTTTTTTCAAGGCGGTAAAATCCGCCACATCCGGGTCCAAGTTCAGAACTCCTGACCTCAGCTAATTTTGAATGCATAATCATTTTCTATATATAGTATTTTTTTTAAAAACAAAGACAATAAGCACAATATATGGTATTTGTCTGGTTTTTTTATGCATTTAAAATT
>JAYEJJ010000119.1:0-17581 GCA_034660495.1 Thermodesulfobacteriota bacterium
ATGATCGGGTTGTTCGTCTTCAAGGCGCGGTAATGGGGGCATATTGAAATATGTCCCATTGGCGCAACGCAGGAGACGGGCAAAAAGACAAGCAAGATGCGTGGATTATTTTTTGGAAGATCCCTAAAGGCAAAAAAAAGGGAATGCAGTTTTATTGTGCACCCCCTTTGATTTTACTGGTACCTGGGACGAGAATTGAACTCGTACAGTGCTCTGCACCGAGGGATTTTAAGTCCCTTGCGTCTACCAGTTCCGCCACCCAGGCACATGACTTTTTAAATTGTTCATATAGTATTTCACAAAATTTTGCAAGGGTAAATCATCTTGGACCGATTAAAAAACCAGATAAGCGTAAACCATTCCCTTATACTGGCCTCATCCTCACCCAGAAGAAAATATCTCCTTGAGCAGGCCGGCATCGCGTTTATGGTTGCACCGGCGGATATCAAAGAGCAAAAAAAGGACAACGAACCCCCACAAGACTATGTCAGGCGGCTTTCCCGGGAAAAAGCCGGCTTTATTGCCAGGCAGCATCCTGACGCATGGGTTCTGGGGGCGGATACCGTTGTTGTCATGGGCGATCAGCTGCTTGAGAAACCTGCATCGGTCCAGGCGGCTGTGGACATGCTCACGGCCCTGAGCGGCAATACCCACACCGTATATACAGGATTTACCCTGTGCTGCCGCAACAAAAACAGAACCATTACAGGATCAGCTGCCACAGATGTCACGTTCAAAACCCTGACAAAAGCGGAAATCCAATGGTATGTCAATACAAAAGAGCCCTTTGACAAAGCCGGTGCCTATGCCATCCAGGGGCTTGGCACCTTTATTGTCAAACGCATCAACGGGTCCTATACCAATGTGGTGGGGCTGCCCGTGTGCGAGGTGATTGAAACGCTGATCCAGGAGAATATCATCAATATCAGGCAGTAATTGAAATACCCCATGAATGCCCCCCCGGATCCCATGTCACATCCGGTGGGAGTCACAGCCGGTGAGATGAAAAGAAGGCAGCAATTAAAACAGTGACTGAGCAAAACCATACTGACCATAAGGCAGGCGTTAAAATGAACACCATCCAGGACCGTTTTTCCCATATCAAAGAAGAAATAAAGCAGGCTGCCCTGGCAGCCGGCAGAGCCCCTGAAGACATTGTTCTCGTCAGTGTCAGCAAGAAAAAATCCACAGACACCATTGTCAAGGGCATTGATGCCGGCATTGACGTCCTCGGGGAAAATTACATACAGGAAGCCATGGATAAAATTGATACCATTGGCAGGGATGCGGCGCAATGGCATTTTATCGGGCATCTCCAGTCCAACAAGGCCAGATTTGCCGTAAAATACTTTGACAGTATCCACACCGTGGACAAATTAAAGCTGGCAAAGGAAATTGACAAACAGGCCCGAAAAATCGGAAAAACCCAGAATATCCTTTTGCAGATCAATATCAGTGAGGAACGCTCAAAATCCGGGGCATCAGCCAAGGATGCCCTTGAACTGGCAGAGAAGATCAGCCGACTGGACCATGTGGCATTAAAGGGTCTGATGTGCATTCCCCCGTTTTTTGACACGCCTGAAAAGGCCAGGCCGTACTTTAAGGCCCTGGCAGAGATCAAAACCATTATAGCGCAGAAAAAGATTCCCGGTATTTTTATGGACCATCTCTCCATGGGCATGAGCAATGATTTCAAGGTGGCCATTAAAGAAGGGGCCACCATGGTCAGAATTGGAACCGCCATTTTTGGAGTGCGCGCGTGAAAAAGGTTCTCATGCACATCTGCTGCGCTCCCTGCACCATTTACCCCCTAGCTGTCCTTAAAGATCAAGGTATGGAGGTCATGGGGTTTTTCTACCGCCACAATATCCACCCGTTTACAGAATGCATGAAACGAGAGGAGACCCTGAAAACCTATGCTGATAAAATTAATTTAAAGGTAATTTATCAAAAGGACTACCAGCTGGAAAAATTTATCCAGTCCGTTGTGTTCAGAGAATCCGACCGCTGCCGAATCTGTTATTTCAACCGGCTTGATGCGGCTGCCAAAATTGCAAAAAAAGGAAAATTTGACTATTTTACCACCACCCTGCTGTACAGCAAATTCCAGAACCATGATCTGATATCCAGTACGGGCAGAGCAGTCGGGAAAAAGCATGGGGTTGAATTTCTCTACCAGGACTTTAGAACGGGGTGGAAAGAGGGCATTGAATTGTCAAAAAAAATGAATATGTTCCGGCAGCAGTACTGCGGCTGCATTTACAGTGAAAAACAGCGGTACTTCAAAAAAGCGTAACACTGGATCATCAAGTAACAGCGTCAGGGTTGGGGCTTTTTCTTTGACAGCATATTGACCAGCATTCTGTCGGAATGGCTGAGCCGGTTGGCCAGCACCTGAAAGAGATGCTTGGCCACCTCCGGGTATTTCTCGATGATCTCAGGAAGCTTGTCCCCGGGAAACCGTTTGATGGTGGATCTGCCCTTGGATACAATGGATGCCGTCCGCGGCTCCCCTGTAATGGAGGCCATTTCACCGAAATACTCCCCGGGCTGAACAATTTCGGCAATTTTTTTCCCGCCCTTGACCACATATACCGCGCCCTGTACCAGCTTGAAAAAATCAATATCCTTGTTTCCCTCCCGGATAATCACATCCTTGTCTTCGTACTTTTCAACATCAGGATTGACCAGATAGGCCGGTAACGCCTCCTTGGTGATGGTGGTTCGCTTCAGCACTTCCTCCAGGGAGGTCTCTCCCAGGCGCGCTTTCTGCAGCCCGGCCTCCCGCAGGGTCTTCATCCCCTCCTGGCAGGCCTGTTTCCGGAGCTGGTCCTCGGCAACATTGGCATTAATGGCCTTGCCCACCTCTTCTGTAACCTCCATGAGCTCGTAAAGCCCTACCCTGCCCTTAAACCCGGTGCCATTGCAATAGGAACAGCCTGCCCCGGCATAGAGCCTAAGGTTTGGTATCTCTTCCCTGGAAAACCCGTAGGCTTCAAGATCATCGCGATTATAGCCGGTGACCTCTTTTTTACATTTTGGGCATATCCGCCGGGCCAGCCGCTGGGAAAGCACCATGGAGACAGATGAAGCCAGCATATAGGGGGGAATGCCGATATCCACCAGACGGCCGATGGTTGAGGGACAGTCATTGGTATGCAGGGTTGAAAACACAAGATGACCGGTCATGGCGGCTTTGATGGCAATCTCTGCGGTATCTATATCCCGGATTTCACCCACCATGATAATATCAGGGTCCTGGCGGAGAAAGGACTTCAATGCCGCGGCAAAGGTCATGCCCACGCTCTCCCTCACAGGCACCTGGTTGATGCCCCTGAAGTTGAACTCAACCGGGTCTTCAGCAGTAAGTATCTTGGTATCCTCCTGGTTCAACCGGTTGAGAATAGAGTACAGGGTGGTGGTTTTACCGCTGCCTGTGGGGCCGGTGACCAGCAGCAGGCCATAGGGCCGGGTGATGCACCGTTTAATACCGTCAAAAGTATCCGTCTCAAACCCAAGCTTGGCCAGATCCACATTTAAAGCGCTCTGATCCAGGATACGCATAACCACGCTTTCGCCAAACAGGGTGGGCAGGGTGGACACCCTGAAATCCACGGCCTTGGTTTTGCCGAATCTTAATTTTATCCGGCCGTCCTGGGGAACCCGGCGCTCTGCAATATCCAGTTCCGCAAGGATTTTCAGCCGGGAAATCACAGCATTTTTAATGGTCAAAGGCAGATTCATGGACTTGTAAAGGGAGCCGTCCAGACGGTATCTCACCTGAAGGGATTTTTCAAAGGGTTCTATATGAATATCACTGACCCCGTCATTAATGGCCTTGACCAGAATCCCATTGACCAGCTTGATAATAGGGGCATCCGAGGCCATGAACTCGTCATAGCTGTCCCTGGTATCCGGGGCCTGAACCTCCAGCTCCTCTGCGGCCTCTGAAACCAGGGAGCCGAAATCCTCCACCGAGGTCACCGGTTCTTCGTCCTCGGGCTCATCATTAAAATGAATCAGCTCTTTGTAGGCCTCATCACTGATATTGTAAAAATCACGAAAGGCCTGGATCACATCCTTTTCCGTGGAAACAGAAATGTTCAGACTTTTACCCACCTCCTGCTGCAGCGCTTCCACAGCAGACGTGTCAGTGGGCTCGGTCATGGTGACAACAAGTTCATCGGCGTTTACCCTTAAGGGAAACACCATGTACTTTTCAGCCGTGTCAAAGGGAATACTCTCCAGGGCCGCAGGTTCCGGCTTAATTTCAGAGAACCGGATCACCTGGTAATTATAGATTCTTCCAAGGACATTAACGATGGTCTCCGGATCAATAAATCCCATGGAGAGAAGCACAGAACTCAGCCTTGTGCCGGATTTCCTGTGCTGTTCCTGGGCCGCCTGAAGCTGCATGCTGGTGATCTGCCCCTCCTTGGAAAGGATTTCACCAATGCGCATTTTTCCGGCACCTGACTGGTCCTTGATGGTGGACTTGAGGCTGATCTTTTTACCTGACTTCCCCCTTTCAGGTCTTTTCATTTAAAACCCTCTATTTTACATTCTCATAGATTTTCCTGGACCCACCGTAAATCAGGAGCACACCCAGAAGATAAAAACAAAACCTGACAATGCCCAGGGCCCCTGAAAACCCCTCAATGGTTTCAATCTTCGGCATGACCTGGGGAATCCTGTAGAACACCCCCAATCCCGCCATCACCAGAAGCGCTCCCCACAGCACCTGAATTTTTTTCTTGTCCATAGTCTGCACCCTTTTTGTATGTTACCCGAGGCCATGTAAAGCAGCCAGCATAACCTTATTTTTTTATAAACACCCATGATGAACAGCATCTCAACAAAAAATGGGTCAAAGACGCGGATTTAATAGTATAGAGCGCCACCCCAGGGGTTGCCTGTCAGGAACGAGAACAACGGAGGACTTTTTCCCTGCCAGGCTAAAAAGACACTTTAAGTTACACGTTTTCAAGCTGACTCAACTGATCGTCAAACCCCTGTTTTTTCTCATCCACAATATTGCAGCGCTGTTCAAGCCGGTCAAACAGCCGGTCAATTTCTGCCTGACACTGGGATATTTTCCGAGAGGTATCAGCAATTTTCTGTCCGTTTTGGGTCTCTGACACTTTCTGCATTTCATTGTTAAGTTCTGCGAGAAGGCTTTCATTCTTTTCAATTTTTTCTTCAATTGTTCTGATTTCACTTTGAAGGGGCTGAAGCGCCTTTGACCGCCTGGAAATGATATCAGAGCGCATTTTCCGAATTTCTTTTTTTGAAAGATTTTTTTCCTCAGGTCTGCTGGTGGCCCCGCTGCCTGACCCGCTGCCTCCTGACCCGCAGCTGGACCCACTGATGGCTTTGTGGCTGTTTCCGGCGCTCCCATCCTCAGAAACTTTATTATCCGAACGGCCTTCCCCTTCTTCCCAGCCCAATTTCTCGAGAAACTCAGCATAGGACCCTTCAAAAACAGACAGGGAATTGTCCTTAAACACAATGAGCCGATTGGCCAGGGTATGAAGAAACATCTCATTGTGGGTCACCAGAATAACTGCGCCGGGAAAGGCATCCAGGGCCGCCACAAGGGAATCGCAGGTTTCCATGTCCAGATGATTGGTAGGTTCGTCCAAAAGCAGAAAATTAGCCGGCTTGACCAGAAGTTTTCCCAGCATGACCCGGCTTTTTTCCCCGCCGGACAGAACAGAAATTTTCTTCAGAGCGGCATCCTGCTCAAACATCATGGCCCCGCATATATTCCTTACCTGCTGTCTGTCAATATCGGAAACCGAGTACAAAAGCTCTTCTTCAATGGTAAAACTGTCCGTTAATGAATTGATATTGGTCTGTTCAAAAAATCCGGTTTCAACACCGGGATTGTAAATAACCCGGCCTGAGTCCGGCTGCAGTTTCTCAGCCATAAGCTTGAGCAACGTGGTCTTGCCCCGCCCGTTTTTCCCAACAATGGCAATGCAGTCCTCAGGAGACACCACAATGGAAAAATCCTCAATCAACGGCAGATTTCTATCATAGGAAAAAGAGATATGCTCGGCCCTGACCACCTGCTTTCCCGGAAATTCAAGGGATCTAAAGGAAAATGCCAGGGATTCAATGTTTTCAAGCTTCTCCTTTGTATCCATTTTTTCAAGGGCCTTGACCCTGGACTGGACAAGGCCGGCAAGCCTTGCCTTGGCGCGGAACCGGGTGATAAAGAGTTCCATTTCTTTTCTGCGCCTGTCTTCATTCAGCCTTGTTTTTTCGTAGACCTCCTCATCCTGGGCAATCTGCATATAGTATTTTTCACTCTTTCCCTTTATCTTCCTGAAGGTCTGGCGGTGAATCCCCACAATATGGGTCACCACCCGGTCCATGAACCCCCGGTCATGGGTGACCAGAAGGATTTCCCTGGGCCAGGCCCCCAGAAAATGCTGGACCCACCGGATGGATGTTATATCCAGATAATTGGTGGGCTCATCCAGGATAAGAAGATCCGGTTCAGACACCAGAACCTTTGCCAGATTTAAACGGACCTGAAACCCGCCGGAAAAGGTGTCTGGATGCCGCTGCATGTCCTCAAAGCCAAAGCCCAGGCCCGAAAGAATCTTTTCCGCCTTCCAGTAGTGATCCCTTTCCCCGGCCACAATGCCCAGCATGCATTCGGCCAGCACGGTTTCTCTTGAAAAATTGATGGTCTGGGAAAGACATCCCATGCGGTAATCCCCTGGAATATGTATAATCCCCTCATCAGGTTCTTCCTCTCCTGTGATCAGACGAAGCAGAGTGGTTTTGCCGTGACCGTTTCGACCCACCAGACCGATTTTTTCACCGGGGTTGATCTGAAATCCAGTGCCGTCAAAAAGGCACTGACTGCCGTAAGTTTTTGATATGGATTCAATATTCAGCATAATATCCTAATACCACTAAATTTGAAAATTTAAAATGATAAAATTTCCTTGACTTGAAAACCAATTTGTATTTATGTTTAATAATTATCAGCCACATGACAATCAATTATCAGGCCACATAAAATCGACAAAAATGAGGATAAAATGACACAATATGTCTACAGCTTTGGTAACGGAGAAGCAGAAGGGGATGCCACCCAGAAGAACCTTCTCGGTGGGAAAGGGGCCAACCTTGCGGAAATGGCCAGACTGAAACTGCCGGTACCTGCCGGATTCACAATTTCAACACAGTGCTGCAATGATTATTTCAAGGCCCAGTGGCAGCTGCCGGAGTCCCTTTATGAAGAAATTGACACGGCCATGGCAAAAATCGAAACCATCATGGGCATGAAATTCGGTGATCCGGAAAATCCCCTGCTGGTGTCAAGCCGATCCGGCGCCAGGCAGTCCATGCCCGGCATGATGGAAACCGTTCTCAATGTGGGCCTGTGCACTGCCACCATTCCCGGAATGATCAAGCAGACCGGAAACGAGTGGTTTGTCTATGATGCCTACCGCAGACTGATCATGATGTATGCCGATGTGGTCATGGAAAAGGCCGAAGGGATTGAACCCAAAGACGGCATGGGCATCCGCCTTCATTTTGAAATGTTCATGAACGATCTGAAAAACGACAAAGGGTATGACACGGATACGGAAATCCCCACCGATGAAATGAAAGAAATGTGCAGTCAGTTCAAAAAAATGGTAAAAGAAAAACTCGGCACTGATTTTCCTGATGACCCCAGGGAACAGCTTCTCGGCTCCATCGGTGCGGTATTTAAAAGCTGGAACGGAAAACGGGCCGTGTCCTACCGAAGAATTGAACATATTCCCGACACCTGGGGAACAGCGGTTAATGTTCAGAGCATGGTATTCGGCAATATGGGAGATTATTCAGCAACAGGGGTTGCCTTTACCCGGGATCCCGCCACAGGCGACAATAATTTCTACGGCGAATGGCTGCCCAATGCCCAGGGTGAAGACGTGGTAGCCGGTATCCGAACCCCCAATCCCTTGAACAATGTGACCCGGTCCGATCACAACGCCCACCTGCCCTCCCTTGAAGATGCCATGCCGGAAATCTACAAAGAACTCTGCAACATCAGGACCCGCCTGGAAAATCATTATGCAGACATGCAGGATATTGAATTCACCATTCAGCAGGGCACCCTTTACATGCTCCAGTGCAGGATCGGCAAACGCACGGGCACGGCAGCCCTGAACATGTCCATGGATATGATGGACCAGGGCCTGATTGACAAGAAAACCATGATCACCCGGCTCAATCCCAGGCAGCTGGACGAGATGCTCCACCCGGTGGTGGACCCGGAAGCCGAAAAAACAGCCGTACAGATTGCTCAGGGGCTGCCTGCAGGACCAGGCGGGGCCTTTGGACAGATCGTATTTTCCTCGGAAGAAGCTGTGCAGTGGGAAAGAACCGGCAAACAGGTGCTCCTGGTCCGGGATGAAACCAATCCCGAGGACATTGAAGGCATGCGGGCAGCTGAGGGGATTCTCACGGCCAGGGGCGGCATGACCAGTCACGCGGCCCTGGTGGCCAGGGGCTGGGGCAAGTGCTGTATTGTCGGCGCAGCCGCCTTAAAAATCAATTATGAACGAAAAGAGGTTCAGGTTGGGTTTGAAACATTCAAGGAAGGGGATTATTTCACCTTAAACGGCACCTCGGGCATTGTTTATGAAGGACAGCTCAAAATGAAGGATGCCACGGAAAACCCGAAATTCCAGAAGTTCATGTCCATTGCAGACACCTTCCGGACCATGAAGGTCAGAACCAACGCAGACACCCCTGAGGACGCAGCCCTTGCCCTTGAGTTTAAAGCCGAAGGCATCGGCCTGTTCAGAACTGAACATATGTTTTACGGTGCAGAGTCAGACCGGCCGCTTTTTCTGCTTCGAAAAATGATTTTAAGCAACTCCAAAGAAGAGCGGAAACGCTCCCTTGATGAGCTTTTCCCCTTTGTGAAAAACGAAATCCGGAAAACCATGGCTGTCATGGACGGCCTGCCCGTTACCCTGCGTCTTCTGGACCCGCCCCTTCACGAATTTGTCCCCAAATCAGTGAAAAACCAGACTGAAGTGGCCAAAGAGCTGGCCATCGATATTGAAGAACTGGTCAAGCGCAGTGAAACCCTCAAAGAAACCAACCCCATGATCGGCCACAGGGGGGTCAGGCTTGGCATCACCTATCCTGAAATCACAGAAATGCAGATCAAGGCTGTATTTGAAGCCTCGGCCGAACTGATCAAGGAAGGAAAAACCCCCATGCCGGAAATCATGGTCCCGGTCACCTGCAATGAAAAAGAACTGATTTTCACCAAAAAAATTGCAGACAGGATCTACACCCAGACCCTTGAAATATTCAAACTTGACAAAATTGCCTACCAGTTCGGCACCATGATTGAAATCCCCAGGGCCGCCCTTGTCTCGGATAAAATGGCCGAATATGCCGAATTCTTCTCTTTTGGCACCAATGACCTGACCCAGATGGCCTTTGGATTCAGCAGAGATGATATCGGCTCCTTTATGAACGACTATATAGACCATGCCATCCTGGACTTCGACCCCTTTGAAACCCTGGACCAGAACGGCGTGGGCACCCTGGTTGAAATTTCAGCAAAAAAGGGCAGACAGACCCGGCCGGACATCAAACTGGGCATCTGCGGAGAACACGGCGGCGATCCCGCCTCCATTGACTTCTGCCACAGAACCGGGCTGACCTACGTGAGCTGCTCCCCCTACCGGGTGCCGGTGGCCCGCCTGGCCGCCGCCCAGGCCGCCATCAGAAATGAAAAATAAAGGAAAACACGGGAATGAGGTATATGACGAAGCAACAACTTGTCTCTGACATAGAGCAATTGCCGAATGCCTATATTTCGGAGTTGCAAAGCTTTATTCAATATCTCAAGTTTAAGCATGCACATTCAATCAATCTTTCAGGGGAAAAGCAGCGCAAAAATAAAGGGACACTTTACCTATTTTTTTCCTGGGTAAAAAAATATGTATCGTGTCCCCCTATTTTGGTCTCGTGTCCCCCTATTTTCTATTTTGGTCCCCCTATTTTGGGAGACAGGCGGGATCCATGTCAGCTAAGGCTGGATTTCTTCTGTCTTTTTCTGAAACTTCCGGGGTTTCGATTTTCCAGTCTATGTTCAGATCTTCATCATTGAACAGGATACCGTACTCATCCCCTGGGGCGTAATAGTCTGAACACTTGTACATCACATCTGCTGTACGGCTTAAAACGGAAAATCCGTGGGCAAAGCCCTTTGGTATAAAAAGCTGGTACTGGTTCTCCTCGGACAATATCTGCCCTGTCCATCTGCCAAAGGACGGGGAATTTTTTCTTATGTCCACGGCCACATCAAAAATGGTCCCCCGGACCGCATACACCAGTTTGTCCTGGGCACTGACAAGCTGATAGTGCAGTCCCCTGACCACCCCTTGTGCAGACCTGGAATGGTTGTCCTGAACAAAATCACAGTCAATTTTCCCGGTGCTGTACCGTTGTTTCTGCCAGGTCTCCAGAAAAAAACCGCGGCTGTCCCTGAACACATCCGGTTTTACAAGAATAACCCCGTCAAGGTCGGTTTTCTCAAAAATTGCGCCCATAATTACACCCTGCCCCTTTTTGCCTGGGGCCGTACCGCTAATTTCATCAGGTATTGTCCATATTCATTCTTCATCATATCCCCGGCAAGCCGTTCAAGATCTTTATGACCAATATAGCCCAGCCGGAAGGCAATCTCCTCTATACAGGCTATTTTCAGCCCCTGCCTGTCCTGGACGGCCTGCACATAGGCAGCAGCCTGCTGCAGGGCCTCGTGGGTCCCTGTATCCAGCCAGGCATATCCCCTCCCCAAGAGCTCTACCCTGAGCATATTTTTCCTTAAATACGCCATATTCACATCTGTAATCTCAAGCTCCCCCCTTGGTGAAGGTTTAAGATTTTCCGCAATCCTGACCACATTGTTGTCATAAACATACAGTCCTGGTACGGCATAGTCGGATTTCGGATGATCCGGTTTTTCCTCAATAGCGGTGACATTGCCCCTGTCATCAAAGTCCACCACACCGTAGCGTTCCGGGTCTTTTACCGGATATCCGAATATCAGCCCCCCTTTTTCCAGGGTAACGGCCTTCTGAAGCATTACAGCAAGATTACTGCCGTAAAAAATATTATCCCCGAGTATCAGGGTTACATTATCTCTACCGATAAACTCTTTTCCAATGATAAAGGCCTCAGCAATGCCTGCCGGTTTTTTCTGCTCTGCATAGGAAAGGTTCAGACCCACAAACGAGCCGTCTCCAAGAAGGTCCCTGAACCGCGGCAGATCCTCGGGAGTTGAAATAATCATAATATCCCTGATCTTTGCCAGCATGAGAACGGACAAAGGATAATAAATCATGGGTTTATCATACACCGGAACCAGCTGCTTGCTCACTGCCTTGGTAATGGGATAAAGCCTTGTGCCTGATCCCCCTGCCAGAATAATACCTTTCATTAAACCATCTCCATATTTTTGAGTATTATGTGATCGGGTTAAAAAATTTGTATGTTTAAATCTGATAATGGGTTTCCATCCACCGGAGATACTCACCGGATTTAATGCGGGCCACCCAGTCCAGGTGACCAAAATACCAGGCAATGGTTTTTTCAAGACCGGAATCAAAGGATTCTTCTGCCTGAAACCCCAGCTCATTTTTTAATTTTGTGCAGTCAATGGCATACCTGAAATCATGACCCGGCCGGTCTTTGATATAAGTGATCAAATCTTTCGCAGATTTCATTCCAGCCGGTTTTTTGTCTGTCCTGTCAATAATGCTGCAGATTTTTTCCACTATCACCCGGTTTTCAAGCTCGCACCCCCCTCCCACATTATAGGTACTGCCGGGCTTTGCTTTGTTCATGATCAGCCATACTGCCCTGCAGTGGTCCCTGACATAGAGCCAGTCCCTGACATTTGCGCCGTCACCGTAAATGGGAAGGGGCTTTGCATCAATGATATTTAAAATCATCAAAGGGATGAGTTTTTCAGAAAACTGAAACGGGCCGTAGTTGTTGGAGCAGTTGGAAATACTCACATCCAGTCCATAGGTTTTGTAATAGGCCCGGACCAGGTGATCTGATGCGGCTTTTGATGCAGAATAGGGGCTGTTGGGAGAATATGCGGTATGTTCCGTAAAAAATCCGGTTTTTCCAAGGCTGCCGTACACTTCATCGGTACTGACATGGTGAAACCGGTGAAACGCCCCGCCTCTTTTCCTGGCCGCTTCAAGAAGATTGAATGTGCCCTTTACATTGGTGTCAATGAACACCTCAGGGGAGGATATGGACCGGTCCACATGGGATTCCGCTGCAAAATGACACACCGTGTCTATCCCGTAGTGTTCAAACACCCTGTCCAGGGCTGCCCTGTCGCAGATATCGCAGTGTTCAAAAAAATACCGGTCCCTGCAATCCCTTGCAATGTCAGCCAGGGATTCAGGATTTCCGGCATAGGTGAGCTTGTCCACATTGATGATACGGCCCTGAAATCCGGTTTCACCAAGGACATACCTGATAAAATTTGAGCCGATAAACCCGCTGCCTCCAGTAACAAGCAAATTTTCCATTCAGTAAATTACTCCGTTTAGGTGATACATTCCTCTGTTACGCTGATATACTTACGCTGATATATGATATACTTACGCTGAAATACTTACACTGATACACTTACGCCGATATACTTACACTGATACACGCTGCTGCTACGCTGCTCCGTGATGCTGTTAAAGTGCTATATTCCAGTGATCAACTGTACTGTTGGTCTTATCAATTACGCTGGTGTTCTACTCTATTGTTTTTTCCTGTCCACTTCGATTTCAACCCTGCGGTTCATCTGTCTGCCGTGGACGGTATCGTTGCTTTCAGCGGGATTCTCACTTCCCATACCTGATACACTTACCCTGTCAGGAGCAACCTGGGGTGTCTAAAACCCGCTTTTTGGCCCTCTTTTTATTGCTCATTTTTTGGACCTTGAAAAGTAGGCAAAGCGCCCTTGCTGAAAGGCTTTTCGATAATTTATACGAGGGCCAAAAAATGAGCAATGAAAACGGCAGATTTAGACGTCCCAGGAGCAACCCCTTTACCCAAAAGAAAAGTTTTAACAATATTGGCCCTGAATTCCGAAAGTTTCTTATTATAAACCGGGTTGCCAAAGGCATCTGTATATCCCTTAACACTGATTTCAGCATCGGGATAATGGGACAGTATGCGGACAAAACCATCAATATCCTCAAGGCCCTTGTCATTTAATTCATAGGTATTGTACTTAAACCTGACAACAATGGGTTTTTCCGGCAGCTCAGGTTTTTCGGTATCCCTGAACCGATCACCATGATCATTTGTTGTTTCAGCCAGCCTGTCCTGCTCAGGTATAGTTTTTTGACCTGGTATAGTTATTTTGTCCGGCTCTGTTTCCTGACCCAATATTGTTTCCTGACCCGGCATTGTTTTCTGAGCCAACACATTTCTTTCATCCGGGGCAAGGTCTTGCTCCAGAAAAGCCTTTTCATCCGGCGCAGTATAAGGGCTGGGCAATGTTTTTTCACCGGGCAAAGTACTCCGCCCCGGCACAATATCGGGCTTCTGTGCCCTGTTCAGGTCTGTCAGATGTTTTTTACCCGGCACATCAGGTGTTCCCCCTGCCTCTTTCAAATCAAGATCAGCTGCGTTATCAGAATGTTTTTGTGCGTGAGAATTAAACTCTATTTTTTTGGTTACAGCTTCGGATAATTTTTCTTTGTCAGTTTTATCTTTCCCATTTTTCAATGGAGCGGTTACAGCAGGGGATAAATGGTCTTCCTTCCTTTGTTTTTCACTTTCAACGGGCAGAAAGTCAGACAGTATGGATTGAATCCTGGCCATGTACTGGTCTTTGTTTTTAAACACCTGATGAAAAGCTTGGGGCTGAACAAAAAAGACCACGGATAGAATCACCAGCAGAACAAAAAGAACCGTATACACAAACCGTCTTATCCCTTTGCGGGGCTGCCTGGCTTTACTAAAAGCTTCAGATTCAGGCGGAAGTGTTCCTGTCTTTGTTTTTCTGATGTTTTCTTTATCGTTTTCTCTATTATTTTCTTTGTTGTTTTTTCTATTATTGGGATGGCTGTTTTCTCGATCGTTTTCCAGGCGGCTTTTCAGGCTGCCTTTATTATTGTTTTCATAAGTGTTTTCATGACTGCTTTCAGCATCCAGCCCATAATTACCGTTGTCCTTTTTCCAGGACACCCCCGGTTTTTTCCGGGGCGCAGGAATATTCAATTCCCTGGCACATTCGTGGATAATTTTGGAATCAATTTTTTTCTTTTCCCGGACATACCCTGTGAGCAGGGCATGATCGCAGAGAATATTGATCCGTCTGGGAAACCCCCGGGAATAAAAATGAATATCCTGAATTGCCGCCTGTGTAAAAATCTTCTCACCAGAACCGGCTGCATTAAGGCGGTATTCAATATATTCCTTTACTTCCTCACTTGTAAGGGGCTCGATATTGTAATTCAAGGTCAACCGCTGCCTGACCGCCCTGTTCTGGGGTCTTGACAGGATCTCGTTGAACTCGTTCTGGCCCACAAAAAAAATATTAAGAAGTTTTTTTTCAACCCTTTCAATATTGGATAAAAGGCGGATCTCCTCCAGCAGTTCCTGGGTGAGGAGCTGGGATTCATCAATAATCAACACCACAGTTTTATTGTTTGCGTCAGCCTGCTGAAGAAAATACCTGAACTGAACCAGAAACATGCCCTTGGAGGTAATTTCCCGGTCCATGCCGAACCCGGCGGCGATGTAATTATAAAAATTCAGACGGTCAAGACTTGGATCCGGAACTGTTATGCAAATCACATCCTCTCCAAGACTGTTGATCAATGCATTGATCAGGGTGGTTTTCCCAGTCCCCACGTCTCCGGTGAGCAAAAGGAACCCCTTGTTGTCAAGAACACCATATCTTAAGGTAGCCAGAGCCTCCCTGTGTTTTTCCCCCAGCCACAGAAAAGACGGGTCAGAGCTGATCTGAAACGGTTTTGAGTTAAGGTTGTAAAATGCCATGTACATAAAAGCACCCTTTTGAATCTGGCAAAACATCCTTTATCTGCTGTTATTCTCTGCTCAAAAACAGCAAGAACTGTGGTTCGTGTTTATCCTGAAAAAAACAAGTAGCACATTATATGGGGACAAACAAGAATTATTAAAACTCGGTTATCAAGTTTTTATGGAAGGGACGATTAAGAGCCCCCAGCGGTTGCCTGTCAGGAACATTGAGAACCTAAGGAGATAAGACTTTTTCCCTGCCAGGCGTTAAGAAAATCAAGCTGTTTGAGGACCAATGGCCGCAGGTCGCCGATTTTTAGCCTGGCAGGAAAAAAGTCCTCCGTCGTTCTCGTTCCTGACAGGCAACCGCTGGGGGCGGCGGTATTCAAAAAACTTGATGATCGAGTAAAAGGAAGGAACAGACAGGCTTTACCCATACCCATTAAAAATATGAAAAAAAAGTTATAATTTAATACATTTTTTGCCCTTCTTGGGTAAAAAACTTCATAGCCTCAATGTTCAAAGATTAATACAATCGACTTCTGAAAAACAACAGAATCCATGGTAAAACCTTCAGACCGGAAAAAATGGGCATGTTTTCCTCCAGTCCATTAAAAAAAACAGTAGGAAGTTTACTTCATACTGGAAATGAAAATTTTCTAATTATATCGGTTTTTGAAAAGAACTTATAAATCCGCCTATCGACAGTTAAGTTAGAAGACTCTGTAACCAATTATCATCTTAGCGGAGTCCTTTTACTCTTTCTACTGGACTTCTCAGTCTATAATATTTCTGAGCAGTCCCTGGATTAAATAGTTTCTTTGGATTTTATCCATCATGGACTTTGGGATTTTAAAAGCTTTTCCTCATTCATAGTGATGTTTCATGATGATTATTTATAAATGAATCCAATACAGATCAAAACTAAAAAGCATTTTGAATATTTTGCTCATATTCATCTTGACTAAAATCCACTATGATTGTACGGTTTGAATGGGAGGAGTTTGCTGCCTTTGATTCTTACGATTAAATTTGATCTTCCTGTAGGTTAAATTTTCAATTCAACCTTACCTGGATGTTTTTCAATTGTATTGAAAAAAAATAGATCATAACCGATGAATTGATACGCTCTAACCATTATATAGCTCGGTATAAATTCAATTGAGTGAAACTATAAGAAGTCAATACAAAACAAAAACTATTACCCCGAAAACTGATCTTTCTACTGAAAAACTCCATATTTAAGGAAGAAGGTTTTTCAACAAAAACAGGCCGTTTTCCCTTTAAGTAACACAAATAAAATCTGATTTCCAAACCCTTATATGACAACCTATATCAAATATTATAAAACAGCTGGCATCACTTTTTCGGTGAAGTCTGACATTCCCATTACAGAGGATACGTTTCATCCGAAATTTAAACTCTTTGAAGTAGATGCCCCAGGGGATGATAATGTAACCATTAATCATCATTTTTATGTACCAAAAAAGCTGCTTAATTGCTTAAATCCCAATAAATCAAAAAAAGTTTTTACAAATGAATTCCTGTCCGTTCACAAAACCAATAACATGTGGATTTACAATCAAAAAGCTTCAACTCGATTTAACATTAAATATAATGCAATTGTTATTTTCAATGATGAACATACAAAAGGTGATGTTTATACCAATGATTTAAACGAAACCTCATATTCTGAGGAACATATAGGCTCCCTTGTTCTGTTTGGTGGCGATCATTATTTGCTGGCCAATATTCTTTCGTATAGACAGGGTTTTCTGCTTCATGCAAATGGATTGGCATTTAATGATAGAGGTATATTGCTGATTGGCAAATCAGGGGCAGGAAAAACAACACTTTCAAATATGTTAAGGCAAAGTGGCTTCTCACTTGTTGCAGATGATAGAGTTGTACTGCAGAAAATAGAATCCAAATATTATCTGATCGGTTCATGGTGCCATGGGTCGAATGTGGCCGTTACAAATAAAAAAGTATTACTCGAAAAAATTTTTTTCCTCAAAAAATCACAAAAAAATAAAATTATTACTGAAACGTCAACCCATGAAAGACTCAAACAATTTTCAAGCAGTATTGTCCGACCCTTTGGTGACCAGGAAAAGTGGAAAAACATCCTAAACAATATGGAAAAAATTGTAAAACACCATTTTTTTTATTCAATTTATTTTAATTTAAGCAAAAATATATGTACAGTATTAAAGGAAAACCTGTGATGAAAACAGTTAATATTAAAAGCAGTTATGCTGTTTCAAATGATGTGATATCCAAAGAAATTGATGGAGAAATTGTAATAGTGCCTTTGGAGTCTGGTATTGGCAACTTAAATGAAGGTATGTTTTCACTGAATAAGACAGGAAAAATCATATGGGAGATGTTAGACGGGAAAAAATCCTGGTTATAACGGTTTTGGGGGAGCTGAGTTGTTTTTAAGTATGGACAGCCAGTAGCCTTTCATTTATGGTTAAGAGGTAACCCTTAACCTGAAGTTCCGTTACTCAAAAAGCGTAATTCTGCGTAA
>JAYEJJ010000120.1:0-17502 GCA_034660495.1 Thermodesulfobacteriota bacterium
TTGCTCAATCGGAAATGCTTCCATTGATGCCGTAAGGAAATATATTGAATCTCAGGGTTAGCGAGTCCGGCAATTCATCCCCTGAGCTAAAGACTCAGGGGTTTTCTTGCCGGTTTTCTATAAATATTATTTTCCTTGACAATACAGCGTTTTTTACTCTAATTTTAATACTAAACTTAATCATAGATCTGCCTTTGCTTTGTATGGGTCAGCTTTTTTGAGCCGCTTTTCATGCAGGTTGATGGTTTAAAGCAGGCAGCTCACAGACAGGGGTATAACAATGTCAGAAAAGACTGAATACTTAAAGGCCAGGGCGATGCTGAAGCGGATGAAAGAGTTGAAAACCCTTCCTGGTATAGCGGCCCGCCTGACCCGTATGATAGCTGATGAAAATACCACTGTCCTTGATTTTGAAAAAGTGATTAAATATGATCCAACCTTGGTCATGCGGCTGCTTCGTCTGGTAAACAGCCCGTTTTACGGGTTAAGGGTAAAAGTAAAGAGTATTTCTGAAGCTGTATCGTATCTGGGGATTGACAATTTAAGAAACCTTATTGTTGTGGATGCCCTGAAGCATCTTTTTTCACAGGACAATCATGAGAAAGTGTTTTGCCCGACCAGGCTCTGGATGCACAGTGTGGCCGTTGCCATTTGCAGCCAGATGATAATGGAGCGAATGTTTGGCATTCAAGGGGAAGATGCGTTTTTATGCGGTATTCTCCATGATATAGGGATTATTGTTGAGTCTCAGGTGGCTTCACAGGATCTTTCCAAAGCCTGTTCCGTATATTACAGCCGCTGTCATGGGGATTCCCAGCGGGATTTGACAGGCAATCAGGACCGGGGAAACAGTCAGGACAGCGATGACGTTGACCTGTATATTCCCCAGGGAGAAGAACACAATATCACATGGTATGAAAAATATTTTTTTGGAACCGATCACACCGCAATTGGAGATATTCTGATCAGTGAGTGGCAGCTCCCTCAGCCGGTTCAATCAGGGATCAGGCAGCACCATGACATTTTTAAGGATGTGGATATTAAAAGTATGCCCGCGGTTATTCAGGTGTCGGACTATAGTGCAGTTCATTTGACTTCATACCAGTTTCTATTATAATATAAGGTAAAAAAAGTACGAAGTCATATGAAACGCACTATACATTGCATCAAGGCTTAATTTTAACATTTTAAACGGAATGCAAGGCCGGTTGTCTCCTCCATTGATTCAGCATATCCGGGAAAATCTCAGGGACTACAAACTTCTGGCTGATGATCTTCCCCATGAAATTAACAGAGCAGAGGATCTTTATTCCCTGGACAGGAGGTAAGATTTTGTTTGAAACCTCAGATGATTTTTTTTCAGGGTTTGAAGATCCCGGCAAAAGAAATACCAGTTTTTTAAATCTTCTTGAAACCCATCTGCCCGGTGCAGGGTTTTGCCTTGTTGATGACTCAGATACAAACACTTCCCGGTCTTCAATGAAACAAGAAGAACAGCCTGGTGAATCTGTCTCTGGTTCTTTTACCCTGAAGGATACAGATCAGAAATCTTATAAACTCGCCTTAAAAAAAATTAAGGGCAGCCTGGTCTACACCCTGCCAAAAGAGTTTGAGTCTGCTGGTATGCATGCTATTGTAAAAGGGACAATTCTTTTATGCGAGCAGGTTGTCTGTCAAAAAGAACAGATAGATGAGCTTAAGGACATGCTGGATCTTCAAAAAAAACAGCTGGACCGGAAGATTTCTGTGTTCAGGAACAAATATGAAACCCTGTTGATGGAAAATTATCAGCGCAATCATGATTACACCACACAGCTCAACACTGAAATTGAAAAAAGGACCGGTGCCCTGAAAAAAGCCAACAGGGAACTTATTGCAGCAAGGGAAAAAGCAGAATCAGCCAATACTGCCAAGAGCGAATTTATTGCCAATATGAGCCATGAAATCAGAACGCCCATGAACGGCATAATTGGAACAGCGGGACTGCTGATGAACACAGACCTGGACAGCGAGCAGAAAAAGTATGTGGATATCCTTCATACCAGCGGCAGATCCTTGCTGCATCTGATTGACGATATCCTTGATTTTTCAAAGATAGAAGCCAATAAGCTTGAGTTTGAACATCTGGTTTTTGATCTGAAAATTCTTTTGCAGGGTATTGAGTCGGCAATGACACCACAGGCCCGTGAAAAGGGGCTTGCTTTTTCCTGTTCCATGGCTTCAGACTGTCCTGCACGGCTGACGGGTGATCCTAAACGGCTTAAGCAGGTTTTAATCAATCTTGCAGGCAATGCTGTTAAATTTACAGAATCAGGGGAAGTTGCCGTTCATGCGGCAGTGAAGCATGAAACAGCCAAAGGGGGGATGCTGTATTTTTCCGTCCGTGATACCGGTATGGGCATCCCGGAAGACAAGCACGTCATTCTTTTTGATAAGTTCAGCCAGCTGGATTCAACAACCACCCGGCAGTTCGGCGGTACAGGGCTGGGACTGGCCATTTCAAAAAAGCTGGTTGAAATGATGGGTGGAGAAATAGGCGTGGAAAGCCTGCCCGGACAGGGATCGCTTTTCTGGTTTACCGCTTTTTTTGAAAAACAGCCCAAGGGGGTGGAAGACCAGCATGCGGCAGATTCCGGTTTGACAGTTCAGGAGGCGAAAGCGCTGTTTGCCGGCCGAAGGGCAAGGATACTCCTGGCTGAAGATAATGTGGTAAACCAGCAGGTGGCACTGGGTATTCTGAAGAATTTCGGACTTTCTGCAGACATTGCAGGCGACGGTATACAGGTGCTCAAGGCTCTGGAAACAAAATCTTATGATCTGGTGCTTATGGATGTGCAGATGCCGGAAATGGATGGATTGCAGGCAACCCGGCATATCCGCAGCAACGCATCACATAGGCCCGGCCGTGAAATTCCTGTTATTGCAATGACAGCCCACGCCATGGCCGGTTACAGGGAAAAATGCCTGAACGCTGGTATGAATGATTATATTTCCAAGCCGATTATGCCCCGGACTTTAGCGCGGATTCTGGATAAATGGCTGCCACCAGTTGAAAAAGGTGAAAAAGGTGAAAATGACGACAACAGGGGAGTGCCCGTTTTTGACAGAAAAGGCATGCTTGATCGTCTTATGGGAGATGAAGACCTTGTTGATAATATTGTTCAGGGGTTTATTCAGGATATTCCCCGTCAAATTGAGACGCTTTCCCAGTTTCATGAAAAAAAAGATATTCAGGGCGCTCAGCGCCAGGCCCATACCATAAAGGGCGCTGCTGCCAATACAGGGGGGGAGGCTTTGAAAGCAATGGCCCTTGAAATGGAAGAAGCCGGTAAAAATGGAGATCTTGACGGGATAAAGAATCGTATGGACGGGCTGCAGAGGGAATTTCACCGGCTGCGGCAGGAAATGGAAAAAACTTTAGGAGACTGTGCCCCAAATGATTAATGAAAAAATTGAAACCTCAGTTTGTGACGCAGACCGGTTAAAGCAGGAAATTTATGACAACATAAGGTTCAACATGGGGCTGGATCCCGAGGAAATGAATCGATATACCTGTTTTATGGGACTGGCCTTCAGCGTGAAAAACAGATTGATCAGTCAATGGATTGAAACCCAGAAGGCCTGCCGGGAAAATTTGTCAAAAAAGGTATTTTACCTTTCCCTGGAATTTCTGCCCGGCCGGTTTTTGAAAAATTATCTGATTTCCCTGGGTATGGAAGATCTTGCCCGGGATGTTCTCTCGGATTTAGGGTTTGATCTCAATGCAGTGGAGGAAGAGGAATGGGATGCAGGCCTGGGTAACGGAGGCCTGGGCAGACTGGCATCCTGCTATATGGATTCCATTGCCAGGTTGAGACTGCCCGGTTACGGGTATGGTATTCGGTATGATTATGGTATTTTTTATCAGGTGTTAAAGGACGGCTATCAAAAGGAAAAACATGATAACTGGATGCGCCGGGGGAATCCCTGGGAAGTCATCAGGTTTGAAAAAATTTACCGTATCCGGTTTTACGGCAGAACCGAGTCCTATACAGATATCCATGGAAATTTACGGTACCGCCTGGTGGACACCAGCGATGTCATGGCCATTGCCTGTGATATTCTGATTCCAGGCATCAGAGATGAATTTGTAACCCATATGCGCCTCTGGACGGCCACATCCAGCCGGAAATTTGATCTGGACTATTTCAACCGCGGGGACTATATCGGGGCTGTAGAGCAGAAGGTGTTAAGCGAATCCATCTCCAAGGTGCTTTATCCCAGTGATGAAACAGAAAAGGGAAAGGAGCTCAGGCTCAAGCAGCAGTATTTTTTTGTTTCTGCCACCCTTCAGGATATTACCGGAATGTATTTAGGGGATCATCAGTCTTTTGAAGGCTTTTCCGATTGGGCTGTGATTCATCTCAATGATACCCATCCTTCCATTGCCATTCCTGAGCTTATGCGGATTTTCATGGATGAGCATGGTTTGACCTGGGATGCGGCCTGGGCCATCTGTGAAAAAACCTTTGCCTATACCAACCATACCGTGCTTCCCGAAGCTTTGGAAACATGGTCGCTTGATCTTATCAGCCGCCTGCTTCCAAGGCATATGGATATTATTTATGAAATAAACCAGCGGTTTCTGGACCGGTTGAAGCGGGATTTTCCCGATGAACCCGGTCTGCTGGAGCGGCTTTCCATTATCCAGGAAGGAGATCTGAAACGGGTCAGAATGGCCCATCTGTCCATTGCAGGCAGTTATTCGGTGAACGGTGTGGCTGCCCTGCATTCCCGCATTCTTAAAACACATTTGTTTAAAGATTTTGACAGGATTTTTCCCGGCAGGCTAAAAAATGTCACCAACGGGATCACCCCCCGAAGATGGCTGTATCAATCAAATCCCGGGTTGTCCGGTTTGATTACCTCAGTGATCGGTCCGGACTGGATTGTAGATCTCAGACGGTTAAAAGAGCTTGCTCTCTATGCCCGGGACAGAGAATTTCAATCCCGGTGGCGGGCGGTTAAAATGGAAAATAAAAAGCGCCTGGCCAGATATACGTTGAGAAAGACAGGGATGGGGGTGAATCCCAATACCCTGTTTGATGTCCATGCCAAGCGCATGCATGAATACAAGCGTCAGCTGCTTAATATTTTTCACATTATCTGGCTGTACATCAGAATCAGAAAAGATCCTGATGATTTTGATCTGAGACGTACCTTCTTTTTTGCCGGCAAAGCAGCACCGTCTTATTTCCAGGCAAAACTTATCATAAAGCTTATCAACTCTGTTGCGCTGACTGTCCGCAATGATCCTTTGTGCAGGGGGAAGCTCAGCGTAAATTTTCTTCCCAATTATTGTATTTCCCAGGCTGAAAAACTCATACCGGCAGCTGAAGTTTCTGAACAGATTTCAACAGCCGGTCTGGAAGCCTCTGGAACCGGCAATATGAAATTCGCTTTGAACGGGGCATTGACATTAGGAACCCTGGACGGCGCCAATGTGGAAATTCAGGAGGAGGTGGGCAGGGACAATATCTTTATCTTTGGTCTAAATGCCGATGAGGTGGTACAGAAAAAACAGGAAGGGTATCATCCTGAAAAATACTATGAAGAAAACGATTCAATAAAACAGATTATTGACATGATTGATTCTGGTTTTTTTTCCCCGGACCAGCCTGGTCTGTTTAAACCCATTGTTCAGTCTCTTCTGGAATATGGTGATAACTATTTGGTTCTTGCGGACTTTGACAGTTATGCACAAATCCAGCAAAAGGTTGCCAGGATGTATCAGGATCAGGAAAAATGGACAGAAATGTCCATTATGAATACAGCCGGTATGGAAAAATTTTCAAGTGACAGGGCCGTAAGGGAATATGCCAGAGATATCTGGAATCTTTACCGCCTTCCTGACTGAAGTGAAAGGGAAAAGGAGGAGACATGACTGAAAAAAAAACCAGCGACAATCTTAATCCAGTAACTTTTGCAAGACTTCCGGTTTTTGATGCTGAAAAAAAACTCTGGGGCTATGAATTGATGTTTATGTCTTCCATTGCCGGATCATTTGCAGATTCTGAATCAGATCACAGGCTTTCAGCCGATACCATGGCAGGGACAGCCCTGGCCCTTGATCATGTAATGGGTCAGAACAAAAAGGTGATGGTGAATTTTTCCATGGCAGATATTTCAAATGACCTGCCCTATGCCCTTCCACCAGGGCGGACCATTATAAAGCTTTCAAATATGGAAACCCTTTCAAATTCAGACATTGAGCGGCTGGCAGGGCTGCAGAAAGACGGGTACAGGATTGCTGCTTCCTTCACCGGTGCCGCAAACAGTGATGTTTTTAAAAAAGCCGATATTATCTGTCTCAATATTGAAAACCGCGTGCTGCCTGAGATGATAGATGCCTGTAAAATGGCCCAATCCTGCGGGGCTGAGATCCTTGCCGATCACGTGGACAATCAGATCCGGTTCCATATCTGCTCGAATGCGGGATTCTCATTGTTTCAGGGGTCTTTTTTCAAAAAGCCTGAGATTGTCCCTGTAAAAAAGGTTATGACAGGCGCTGTGTCAAGGTTTAAGCTGGTTGGCGCAATGGAAAAGACGGATCCTGATTTTTCAGAGCTTGCCGCCATTATTCAGGCAGATGTGACCATCAGTTTCCGCCTGCTGTCCTATTTGAATTCAGCTTCTTTTGGATTCCGCAGAAAAATTGTGTCAATTAAGGATGCCATTATCCTGCTGGGATGGCAGAATTTAAAAAACTGGTTGAGGGTGGTATTGCTTCTGGAAACTGCAGAGAACATGAATGCGCTGGAGCTGATCCATGCTTCCGCCCAGAGTGGAAAATTTCTCGAGCAGGTGGGGCTCGCCCATGATTTCTGGGGGTTTGATTCTGATTCTCTGTTTCTGCTTGGCATGTTTTCCCTGCTTGATGCGTTGATGAACCAGCCCATGACGGAGATTGTCAAACACCTGCCACTGGCTGACAAGCTGAAAGGGGCATTGTGTATGGAAGACAACAATGAATATGTCCCGCTTTTAAAACTTGCCAGGTATATTGAAGAAGCTGATTTTGAAAAAAGTGACGCCCTGATCAATCAACTCGGCCTTGATGCACAAAAGGTCAGTGACGCCTATCAGAAGTCCCTGGAATGGGCCAACACCCTGAGTGAAATCAACCTCAGCGTGGCTTAGACAGGGGTTTGTTCTGCTCAATGATATGGGTCTGCTGGACCGCTAAAAGTATAATTCCTTGTGCGGTTTTAATAATAAAAAAAAACAAACTACAGAAAACACAGAACACTCAGAAAAGAAAATAAATAAAAATTCTGTGTTTTCTGTGGTTAAAAATAAAACTGAATAAATCGAAAATATCTATATCCTTCCCGTTTTTAATCAAAACTATCAATTAGACAAATTAAAAAAAATATGAAAAACAACACATTGTTATGCATTGTTCAGCATTGTTGGGTCAGCAGCATTGTGGGGTCAGGCTCCGGTTATTCGGTTTTATCTGTAAAACCGAATAACCGGAGCCTGACCCCTGAAGGTGACTAAAGGTGACCCCTGAAGGACTTACATTTAAAAAAGGAGTAACATATGACAAAAAATTTTTTCAGCACAAGGGGCGGCATTATTACCACGGGTGCTTTTATAGGTGTTCTGGCAGCGTTGCTGCAGAAATTCGGCAATCCAGGGAATATGGGAATCTGCGTGGCCTGTTTTGAAAGGGATATTTCAGGGGCTCTGGGATTTCACCGGGCTGGGGTGGTTCAATACCTCCGTCCCGAAATTATGGGCTTTGTTCTGGGGTCTCTGGTCGCGGCCTTATGTTTTAAGGAGTTTAAGTCCCGGTCGGGTTCAGCCCCGGCTGTACGATTTTTCCTGGGATTTTTTGCCATGATCGGAGCCCTGGTTTTCCTGGGATGTCCCTGGAGAGCCATGCTCCGCCTTGCCGGTGGAGACGGCAATGCCATAACAGGGCTTGCAGGCCTGGTCTTCGGCATCTGGATCGGTACCCTGTTTTTTAAAAACGGATACAACCTTGGACCGAGCAAACCGACCCACAAAAGTGCCGGCTGGCTGTTTGCAGCTCTCATGGCCGGGCTTTTCTGTCTTTTGCTTGTTTTTCCGCAGATTCCAGGAGAAAACAAATCAGATATATTGTTTTACAGCCTCAAAGGACCGGGAGCCATGCATGCGCCCATTCTGATATCCCTTGGCGCCGGTCTGATCATCGGGTTTATTGCCCAGAGAAGCAGATTTTGTACAATGGGTGCGTTTCGGGATTTGATTTTATTTCGTCAGATTCATCTGTTTTCAGGATTAATCGCCCTTGTGATGTTTGCTTTTGTAACAAATTTTATTTTAAAACAGTTCAATCCGGGTTTTGAGGGCCAGCCCGTGTCCCATACCATGCACGTATGGAATTTCGCCGGAATGGCCCTTTCAGGTCTTGCCTTTGCACTTGCCGGTGGGTGCCCGGGCCGTCAGCTTTTCCTTTCAGGTGAGGGAGACGGAGATGCAGCCGTATTTGTGCTGGGAATGATTATGGGGGCAGGAACTGCCCATAATTTTGCTCTGGCAAGTTCCCCCAAAGGCGTTGGTACCTATGGTATTGCTGCGGTCATTATCGGTTTGATGGTTTGTCTTTTTATTGGATTTACAATGAGAAAAAAAATATAATTTAACCCTTTGATAAACTCCGCAGTGCAGATGTTTTTCAAAGAAATGATGGAGTTCAGGGTTTAAGGAGAACAAAATGAGTAAATTAGTTGATGCCAGGGGGTTTTCCTGTCCTCAGCCTGTCCTGATGTTCATGGATGCTGCCAGATCCCAGGAAGAAAAGGAAATTGTTGTGCTGACAGATACAGAAGCATCCAAGGAAAATGTGTCCAGGGCCGCTGAAAGCAGACATTATTCCTTAAAAAAGATTGAAGAACAGGGGGATGAGTTTAAACTCACCTTTGTAAAGGATTGATTGTTAGCGAATATGTTGAAATTATTCAAAAAAAAGAAGAAAGAGCGCCTGTCTGACGAGGGGCTTGGTATTCTGGTGTTTGAGCATACCAGCAACGTCATTCAGGCTGAAAAAATTCTAAAGCAGAACAACGAGAAAATCAGGGTAATGGGACCGCCGCCTGGCATTCAGTCCGGCTGTGATCTGGTCATTCAGTTTGGACTGATGAAAAAGCTGACCATATTAAGGCTGCTTGAAAGGGAAAACATAATTCCCCTTCAGGCAGTGCCGGTAACAGATCCTCTGCTGCTCCCTGTTGATCTGTTTCAATCAAAAGATTTTGGAGATTTTTTAATGGTCAGGGCAGCCAATATGAAAATTACCATTAATAAAAAAAATCTGATGATTGTCAATATCTCAGGCGGCGGATGCCCTGATGTTCCCTACCTTGCCGGGTCTATGGTGGGCATCACCCTGGAAAAGGCGCCCAATCCCCGCGAGATAGGCCATACTTTATGCGGGTATGCCCTTGGACTGGCTTATGAGGAGATAAAAAAACAATGCTTGCAGTTCTAGGAACAGTGCCGGATGAAGACAGTGGCATGACAATGGGTAGGGTGGATCTTACTACCCATAAAACGCTTGAAATCAACAACAAACATATCCCGGTCAACCGGGGTACCCCGGCACTGCTCGGCGCCATGGTGTCGGTGATCAATTGTCTGAACCGGAAAACAGGAAGTAAACATGAGGTCCAGGCGTTTCTGGCAGGGGACACAGGCCTTGGCCGGGGAAGTTTTGACCTGTATCAGTATCTGGTTGACAATATTTCCTTCATGGATTTGGATATGATTGTGTTTCACTATCTCCAGCCGGATGTGGACTGGCACAACAAAATCCTGCTGCAACTGCAGGCCCTTGAAAAAAAGCCTGTTATAATAGCTGATGCGGGATTTATGTATGCAGCTAAAATGAGCGGGTATGCCCCGTCCTATGATCTTTTTACACCGGATGTCGGGGAACTTGCCTTTCTTGCAGATGAAGCAGCTCCCCACCCTTTTTACACCAGGGGATTTATTCTCCATGAAAACAATAAAATTCCAGATCTGATTGCCCGGGCATATCAACATGATAATTCCGCCAGATACCTTCTGGTTAAGGGAGCAAAAGATTATATTGCAGACAGGGACGGTATAATGGCTTCTGTTGACTTTCCTGTAACAGAAGCCATGGAGGCCGTGGGTGGAACAGGGGATACATTGACCGGTACGGCAGCTGCACTGACAGGCTCAGGTTATAATATTCCTGAAGCTGCAGAAATGGCCGCAAAGGTAAACAGAATTGCCGGACAGATGGCCAATACAGACCCGGCAACCCAGATAGACCGGATTATTCAGTGTTTACCCCGGGCGCTGGAAGGAGTGCTCTCCCTCAGACCTGGGTAAGGCCCTGAAAAACTGATTTTAATTCAGACTGGGTAATATTTTCTTCCGGGGGAAAATCTTTAAAACAGGTTTCAGGGTCTGCTTTTTCTCTTCCAGTGTAATGCTTTTTTCTGCATGGATCTGAACATTTTACAGGATGGGTTTCACCCTTGTTGTAGAGTTTTTTGATATTTCTGCTTTTATAAATCCATTTGTCACAATTGTCATGGCTTCCCATATAAAGCAGGAACAGATTCCTGTTCTCTTTGATGCACACCAGGCGGAATCCCTTGCCAAGATCGTATTTAAGGCAGTTGTTTATCCTGTTGTCGCCTGCCTTTGTTAATTTGCCTGCCATGGCAGGATTTGTGCCCTGGATAAGGGATGCGATAATTTTCCTGGCTTTTCTATGTGCATTGGCAAGATAGGAATATCTGTCCCTGGGCGGTTTATCCAATGCCTGCTTTACTCTTTTATCTATGTGTATGAAATCCAGCATTTTTTTTAAAAAAGCCTTCAGCCTTCAGTACTCAGCTTCCAGTAAACAATTACTGATTTTTTCCTCCTGGTTACTGACGGCTTTCATGATTTTCTGTGTCCGTCAGGACATGCGGGTTTATAAGATACAGCCGATTAAGAGCCCCTAGCGGTTGTCTGTCAGGAACATTGAGAACCAAAGGAGATCAGATTTTTTCCCTGCCAGGCGTTGCGACAATCAAATAGTTTGAGGACCAGTGGCCGCAGGTTGCCGATTTTTAGCCCGGCAGGGAAAAAGTCCTCCGTAGTTCTCGTTTCTGACAGGGAAACGCTGGGGCGGCACTCTAGAATCCAAATGCGGCCTGGAACGTGAAGATGTCAACCGTATGAGTGTCATCGTCCACAATAGAGTATTCAGCTGTAAGCTTGTTGGCAGGGCCTTTGATATAATAATTGCATCCAAAGCCGTAAACTATCGTATCATCGGTTCCAGATTCATCTGGATCAACGAGCTCACAATGGGCAAAGGGCTGAATATTTCCATTCAGGAGAATTCCTGCCTTGGCCGTGTACATGTCTCCGTCCGTGCCGGATTTCATATCTGACCAGGTGACTGAATTGATGATATTATCAATGGTCAGCCATGCAAATTCCGCGGTAACGGCACATGACTTCAAAGGAATATCAAGATGAAGATCAACGGTAAAGGCTTTATAATCATCTTCTGTGCCGTTGATAATGATGTCTTGCTGATAATCAAATCCGCATCCAATGGCCACTATTTTCTTTTTTCCAAGATAGGTGCCTGCATTAAACCAGGCGGTTTCCGTATCAAAGAAATTATAGCTTAACCGGCCTGCAAACCGGAGATTATCGTCGGGATTAAGGGTGCTTTCCTCCTCGCCTTCGCCCGTCATAAACCGGTATTGGAGCCTGTCTTCAAGGACGTTTCCCCAGATGGTTACGCTGTCATCCCGTCCCACCTTGCTGGGATAAAGAATGCCGCTGCGCAGGCCACCCTGGCCCCAGTCCAGTTCAGTGGTTAAAAGGGATTTAGTGGATGTGGTGCCGTAATTCCGGGTAAAGGGGATATACATGCGGCCCATCTGGACCATGAGATCATTTCCCAGAAGTTTATATGTCAGCCAGCCGTCCCTTAGGGCAAGGCCGCTGCCAAGGCCGACACTTGGCTTGTCAAGGCCTTCCTGGCCGATGCGGTCACCTGAAAAATGAGCAAAAAAACTCAGCTCAGGGGTGATGGTGCCACTGACACTGAAATAGGTCCGCCTGATCATGAAATCATTTACGTCATCATCCCAGTCTCCATCCCCATCACGATCATAATCATTGACATACTGGTACCATGCCTGGGCCCAGTATCCTATACTCAGGGACATATCGCCTTTACGGTATAATTCAAAAGACCATGCCATTGATGGGATTATCAGAATCCCGATGAATACAGCTAAAATTTTACACCTCATTCTTTTTTCTCCTTCTTCCTTTTTTTAATCCTTTTTAATGTTGCGTTTAATTCTTTTTGAGGTTTCTCTGATTCTTTCCTCTGCCTTTTAATATGTGTTATGCATTCAGCTTATCTGTTCAGCCTTTTTAAAGATCAGACAGTTAAAGAGCCAATTGATCCGTATGGTCTTTAAAATTACTTTTTCAGTCTCTATATCTTTTTTTTTTATAAGTAAAATTGATTGTTCCGATATTAAAACGGAAAATCATTGAAAAAATTGATATTCGATTATCAAGTTTTTATGGAAAGGCCGAGCACCGCTGGGGGCGGTGCTATTCAAAAAACTTGATGATCGAGTGATAAGTTAAATTTTTGAAAGTTCAGAAAGGGGGCTTATCTGCTGTGGGGAAAACTGAAAATTATGCTCAGGCCATGCCGGTGAGATAGATATGATCATGTTCCGGGACCAGGGAGAGAAGAAAGGCATCTTTTTCCATGGTAACGGAGGCTGTTCGTGCCCCGGCAAGTTTGAGGTCCTGAAAGGACGCATCCTTTATCATGACAACAAATTCGGGATTTAAGGCATTGGCAGGAAGGGTCTTTTGCCATTCTTTTTTGCCTGTTTCAGCCTTTAATCCGTTTTTTACCGCCCAATTGACCTGGCTGCGCAGCTTTGATTTAAACCGGTTTTTCAGTTCCTGCTGGGATGCGCCAAGGGTCAGCTTCAGTCCCACCTTCAGGGAGGAGATATTAATATTGAAGCCTTCTATCCTGCCTGAACACCAGAGGGGACGATCCTGGCGGATATCCATGGCCTTACAGCCGGTCTTTCTCATAAGATCTGCGGCCCTGTTAAAAAGCATGTGTTCAATGACTTTTGAGTCGGCAAGAATACCGGCTGTGTCCACAAAGGGAAGAGAGACCAGCCGCCTTTCCCCTGCCATGGATTGAAATACAAACATTGGAAGGATGCCGCAGACGACCTCTCTGTTTTCTCTGACGTGAACCGCTGCCAGATAAACCGGCTTGTGGCCGTAAGTCTTCTGGATCACACGGCGCCACCCATAAAGGTGGGAGAATTCTGCCACAGGGGTTTTCTCAACATAGGAATCCCAGAGATCTGGATGGTTGATCTGCTTTTTATGGCGATATAATCAGTCAAAGGTAAACTCCATACACAATGCGGCCGTTTTATAAGAAATTTGAAACAGGAGACAAGATACAGGGGACGGTCTCTCTCAAGTTTCATTCCTCGTTGTGATGCTGGCATCATGGTCGTTATATATACCATACCAATAAAAATGATCATCCGTAAATATAATTTCAAAGGGAAACGAACAGGGCCTGTTAGACTTTTTTCTAACTGCCACTGGCAGACATCTTTAGATCTTGTTCTGCCTACAACAAAACATGAAAAACCAAGTCGGTAACATGGATTTTCATATAAAACCGGCATGGCCGGACCATGATCACCGACCTGGCCACAACGAGGAATGAAACGCCGCCAGTGGCAATGCTTTGACGAGTGTTTCTTGTAAAACAGAGTCACAAGTATCCTGACCCGGTGGGTCTGACAGAAACTGCTGATGTCAAACTCTGAAAGAGAGATTTGATAACCGCGCAGTTCCCATCAATAAAATCAATAGTAATTAAATAATCCATTGAAACAAACGATTTGACCCAGAGGGCATCAATACTTAAACTGTGATTTCACATTACCTAAATTGATAGCTTACTTGAAAACAGGGATAAGCAATGAAGGCCGAATATATTTATGAGCAGGGGACAGGGGCTGTTAACGAGGACAATTTTACCCTCAGTGATGACATGGCTGCTGTGTTTGACGGGGCCACCAGCCTTGATAAAAAAAATGATGAACAGGGAAAAACCGGGGGTGGATACGCATCTGGTATTGCCCGCCAGGTGTTCTTAAACAATAATGATTCCCTTGTAAACCTTGCAGAAAAGGCAAATTCTGCCATTTTAAAAAAAATGATAGAAAAGGGTGTTGATATCAAAAACAGAACTCACCTCTGGAGTACCAGCGCAGCCGTTGTAAGAATTAAAAACAATACGGCAGAATGGGTTCAGACCGGAGACAGTCTTGTAATGCTTATATATGAAGACGGATCCTACCAAATTCCTGTAAAAAAATACAACCACGACAGAGAGACCCTGCTCATGTGGAAAAAAACAGCAGAAACAACAGATGGATCTGTTTTCGATGTTCTAAACGACCAGATCAAAAAAGTCCGCTGCAATATGAACAGAACCTATGGGGTCCTCAATGGTGAAACCGCTTATTCTGATTTTTTATGCACGGGCTCAGAGAGTATAAAAGGATTGTCCCATATCCTTGTTTTTACCGATGGACTTTTTATGCCCTGCAAAGACCCGGATAATCGAGACGATTTTGACCTTTTTGTTGAACTTTTCCGCCAGAACGGTTTGTCCGGTATACGGGAGCATGTCCGCAGCCTGGAACTATCAGATCCGGGGTGCAGAATTTATCCCAGATTCAAGACCCATGATGATATTGCCGCTGTATCAATCACCCTGTAATCCTAAAAGACCCTCTCAGCCCCTTTACCTTTTCCTTGATTATCAAGTTTTAGAATTTTCTGATCAATACAGCGCCTGCCGTGATAAGGGTTATCCCGGCCAGACGCTGCCAGGTCAGGGGCTGGACAGGTACACCGAGAAGCCCGAAATGGTCCAGGAAAACTGCCATGATGAGCTGTCCGGCCACCACAAGGCTGAAGGTCAGGGTGGCCCCGATTTTCGGGGCAATGATAATCACTGAGGTGACATAAAAAGCCCCCAGAGATCCGGCGGTCCAGACCGTCCAGTGAAGGTCTGCTGCATTGCGTATGGCATGAAAATTTATCCTGGCTGCCACTGTATAGAAGAAAAGCACCAGAGAGCCCACCACAAAGGAAATCAGCGAGGCATAAACAGGGTTTCCAATGGCGCGTCCCATTTTTCCGTTCAGGCCGGCCTGGATGGGTGCCAGCATTCCGGCAATCAGGGCGATGAGCAAAAATAACACTTTCATTGATACCTTGTTCTCCAGGTTAAAAAATTCTCTGTTTTTCTCTATTTACCGCATCCCAGGATACCTGAGCATATCCAGCTTTCCGTAGCAACATATCATGTTTTAAATCCAATGTCAGGGCTTAAACCACCGGCAGGATTTTTACATTTACTTTCCGGTTCCTTGGGCCGTCAAAATCACAGAAAAAAATCCCCTGCCAGGTGCCCAGCACCATGGCGCCGTTCTCCAGGGGGATAATTTCCGAGGGGCCGAATAGACTGGTTTTGATATGGGCGGCAGAATTCCCTTCCAAATGTTTGTAATGATCATCCCAGGGGACGATCTTGTTCAAAGTGTTGAGAATATCTGTTTCAACGGCCGGGTCTGCATTTTCATTAATGGTCACGGCTGCTGTGGTGTGCATGGAAAACACATGGACAAGGCCTTCTTTTATACCGGATTCATCAACTACTTTTCTGACCTGGTCTGTAATATCCTTCATCTGTGTTTTTGAACTTGTTTTAACGGAAATTTGCATTTTATCCTCCTTTTTTTTATATGAAAGCCATCAGCTAACAGCTAACAGCTAACAGCTAACAGCTAACAGCTAACAGCTAACAGCTAACAGCTAACAGCTAACAGCTAACAGCTAACAGCTAACAGCTAACAGCTATAGTGCAGTTCATTTGACTTCATACCAGTTTTTATTATAACCCATCTTTACCAGTTGTGAATATTGTCAATAAAAACAGCAGATTAAAAATTGTGCCAATTTGTTCAAATATTTAATAATAACAGTTGGTTATACAAGTTATGTCTAAGTAACTTAGACGTAACGCCAATTTTTGCTTTATTTATCAGCGGGTTACGCTAACAATTGTCAGTCTAATAAAAAATGAGTATAACATGCTGAATTTATTGCCATTGTTTTGCAAGTGGTAAAGATGGGTTATAATATAAGGTAAAAAAAGTACGAAGTCATATGAAACGCACTATAGTTTAATGTGGCACCCTTTGGCGAGTTATTGAGTTTCCCCTTTTGTCGGGCTTTTTCGATATCACCCTCAAAGAATTCTTTTATCAAATATTCTCCGGTCTCTTTAATGGCTTTTTCCGTGTGCTGTGAAAAGATTGGCATCCTTCATGTGAGCCCAAAAGTACTTTACACTTTTTGAAAGAGATTCTCGAGAAACGGAAAGTCTGATCTGAAAAGTGTAAAGTGGAAATGAAGGATGCCAAAATGGGCATCCTTCATCAAATCCCAAAAGTAGTTTACACTTTTCATTTTTTCATTTTTTAAATTTTGAACGCAGGTCTGGTGATTGGGGGCTACCGACGTAAGGCGGGACAATGTGAACCGGTTGATGAGAGTCTTCCAGCCTGCGAGCCTCACAAATAGGGCATTCCCGAAAAACCTTATTCTACGGGGTGTCCCGGCTTAAGTGGGTAGCCCATTTTTTTCAAGTCGTTCCAACCAGATTCCCAGTCGGTGAGCAATGACATGATAGGTATCCGGCTGAAATGGACGGTCAGACAACCCTTTCGAATGACCGGAGGTCAACCCGGTACCCTCATCACTGACTAAATAAATGGCAATGTATCCATTGTCTTCAATGCATTGCCAATGATTTACCCAATCCTTTGCCTTTCGGGTATCTGACAGTTCTATTCTTAAAATAACAGAGCTTACAGGATCTACCGTAACCAAAATAGGGGTATGCTTTGAAAAAATTTCATCGCTGGCAAAAACTGCCAATTGCACAGCATTTTCTTGATTAGAGAAGGTGGATGGAAGTTGAGAGCCCACCGTCGCCAAATATTGGCTGATGAAACCCACTGAACTATTCTTCAATCCGAATCGTTTCATGCACGTCGAAATTCCCTCTATACTGCACACACCTTCCAGCCTCAAGGAAAGAATATGCTTCAATGAGTCTTCCACATCAATCGCATTGCCTACATATGAATTGTCCTGTCCCTCGTATTTATTCGTCCTGCCTGAAATCATTGACAAATCTTTAACCTTCCATTATACTCGATGTTCAAGTTTTTAATGATGAATTATCAAAGTCAATCATCACAACTTATGAACGATAGAGAGGGCGTAGGCTCCAGTCTACCCATGGCTCTTCCGCTCATATGTTTTTTAGATGGCATA
>JAYEJJ010000121.1:0-2560 GCA_034660495.1 Thermodesulfobacteriota bacterium
CGCATGGGGATTATCACATTTTTTCTCAAGAAAATTTCTAAAGCATGCCAAAGCCTCTTCAGCCGATCCTTTCTCCTGGTATACAACGCCGAGGTTGTTTACCGCGTCAATATAGTCAGGGTCCACTTGTATAACGCGTTTGTAATAATTTTCCGCCTGCACTAAATCTCCCAGGGATTTGTACGCGTTGCCGAGGTTGAGGAGAGCGCCTGTAAAATCCGGTTTCAGGGCAACGGCATTTTTAAAATATTCCACCGCCTTCTCCTTTTCTCCCATATCCAGGTACGCAACCCCCAGGTTGAAATATGCATTGTAGGCATTTGGATCCAGAGCAATGGATTTTTTGTAACACTCAATCGCCTTTTCAGGATCCCCCCTCTCCTTGAAAGCCGCTCCCATATTATGGATGACATTTGCATTGGTGTCATCGATTTCAAGAACCTTTTCATAACAAGTCAACGCTTCGTCATATTTCCCTTGTGCAAACAGGTCATTTCCCTTTAAAAATATTTCTCCGGCATTGTCCGCCTCACTTTCGCCGGACTGTTGATCAGTTTTTGGAGCTTTCCTGGCTTCATACTCCTGCACAAATTCCTGATCCAGTTCCAGGGCCTTGTTAAAATGCATCAATCCTTGATCATTTTGTCCCATGGCAAACAGCAAATCGGATAAAAGCAGCCGGTTTTCCGCATCTTTGTCAATGAACGTCATTGCTTTATGAAAAGACTCGAATGCTTTAAGATTATCCCCTTCAAAACAATGATACCTGCCGCAGAGTTTATAAAAGTTTCCCATGTCATTTTTATCAATTTTTTTCTCAAGCTCCGGCTGACAACTGAAATCATCTTTCCATTGTTTGATTGTCTCCCGGGCTTTTTCCATATCACTTTCATCCAGGGCGGATTCAATGGACTTGATCTGGTTTTTCAAAAATCGGTTACACTCTTTTAAAAGCTGTTGATGTTCGGGGCAGTAACGAAGGCCTTTCATCATCATATACCTGTATGTCTGCACACCATGATTGCGAACAAAAGCCGTATGCCCTGCATACTCATCTCCAAGTTCGGTTCTGAACTGCTGTACCCTTTCTACAAAGTCCTCTCCGCCCTCACTTTCGGCCTTTGAAAAAAAAATCTCCGCCTTGTCATATTCGGTCTGATGGGCTGCGATTTTTCCCATGAAATAGTTTGCTTCCGGATTATCAGGAAGTTCCGCCAAAACGATTTCAAGATGCGGCTTGGCAACCACCATATCTTCAGATGCCATGTAAAGCCGGGCAAGCGCCAGGTGGATCCGGATTTGATTTTCAGACAATGTATCGGTCTCAAGTCTGTCAAAAAGCTCCTGCTCGTGTTTATGATGGGTAACAACAGCGGAAAGCGTGTCCGCAAATTCACCCAGAAGTTTTTTTCTGACACGGCTCACCTCACTGAGTCTCTCCAGATTTTTTTCAAGCCATTCTATATACCTGTCCGTATCTCCCTCAAGTCTATCAATTTCGTGTTTCATGCGATCCGTCCGCATCAGTTCATTCATTGTAGCTTCATCGAAAAGCTCCCATAGAGAATGCTCCTTGTCGGTTTTGTCATGAGCCTTGTCAAGCTCCATGACTTTCTTTTTCAGATTGCCTGGAAGCTCATCAAATCCCCTGTACTTTCGTTTTGATTTTTTCAGTTTTGCCAGTTTGAATTGAATAAAATCCGCTGCTTTCTCTCCTTTTTTGATATGTTTTCTCACACGTGAAATCCGTTTCAGAACCATCCGGATCTCTGATAAAATCCCTGTTACATCTGAAAGACGTTCTTTTTTGTTAATTCTGTCAATGATTTCCAGAACACCTTTATTTTCAGTGCAGTAAGTGTCCAGAACTTCCTGAAGGGTCATTACTTCAGTGCCCTCAATAAACGCCCCTCCCTCCGTGGCATTGATATATTGCCCCGGAGTCGAACGGATCATATTCTCAAAGTGATTGATAAAACTATAGTACTGCCTTGAAGTAGGAAGGGTTCCTCCATTATTGGCCTTTACCCATTTCAGATTCGTTTTTGATTTTAACATGTCGGCTGTAAGATTATCCGTCCTGATGGTAACACCGTCAATATGATCGGTACGGGAATCTGATTCTGAAAAACTCAAATCCTGGCCGATTAACACAATCGGTGAACATTTCATGACAATGGCAGTAATCAGGTTTACATGCGCCACAGTTCCAGCCCCTGGAGTAACAATTTTTCCTCCCAGATTTTGGTTAATCCATTTTTCCATCGCACCGCCTGTATATGTCCAAAACACATTTCGGGCAGGAAAAATTTTGGGAATCTTTTTGTTCACCCAGCTTGAACAAACCAAAGACAAATTATCGACTTCAGGAGCACATGAAGCAATTTTGTCAAATATGTGTCCTTTGTAATCTATGGCTGTCACAAAATCCGGCTCGATCCCTCTTTTCAAAAGAGCGGGCAGTGCGGAATCCACTGCAATGATAACAGCCTTGCCCTTGAATTCTGACAAAAGGTCGATGTTTTTTTTAAGGGAAGGCCCTGAAGCCACGAGAATAGCG
>JAYEJJ010000121.1:2570-3807 GCA_034660495.1 Thermodesulfobacteriota bacterium
TTCCTGAAAGTGAATCACACAAAGAAGTATGGTTGATCATGGAAAGAAAACTCAACCGGTTGGAAATAAACGTATCCCCGTACGCTTTAAATGTATTGGCCGAGATATTAAACTCATTTGCTGTATGGTAAACCGCAGTGGAAAGATTTTCATACCCGATTTTATCATATTGGAAAGAGGGCACATGTTTCAGCATGCTCACATCCTCCAGCCGCATGGCACGGGCGGCCATGCCAAGACCCCTGTTCACCTGCGGGTTTTCTCCAATGGAAATAATCACGCGGGGATCGGACAGAAGATCGGTGAGATCAAGCGCATGAAGGGCCTGGACAAAAATTTCCGGGAAAAGCTCGAATACGATTAAAAACCTTATATTTTCACGATTCTCCAGTATGGCCAGAGGGCCGTACCCCAGACCCATGCCCTGGAAAATGACCGTACCCCTGCTATTCTGGGGAACGATATTCAGAAACTCACCCGCTTCCTTTTCAGGATCATCCTTGTGGTGAAACAACAGCTCTGTTCCCGTCTCTGTTTCAACTTTCAGATTCGGCTTGCCATTCTCTGCCATCACGATTTCTCCTGCAGGTTCAGGCTCTGTTTCCCTGATCATTTTCCACAGATTGTTGTGGTTTTTCTCCAGAAGCGCCATATTGGTCTCAAAAAAACTCTTTTCCATATCCTTCCCTTTTGTGTTTGGGGTGTACCATATTCAAACCGAATATCTGACAAACGCATATCTGACAAACGCATATCTGACAGAATAAAAGCAAATAACGTGCCATGAAATTATTTTTTTTGCATTCAAGTTTGCTCCCAAAAAGCCGATGATACACACATAGTAATTAATTATGCATGGATTGTAAATCGAAAATTAAAGGAGGTGATAGAGGTAAAAAAAACACTTGATGCAGATGATTCATTACACAAGGTAAGGCCAATACATTCAACCCAAGGGAAAGGATTCCCGATCTTAAAAAACATGGAGGATACAACATGGCACTTAGAATAAACACCAATGTGGCAGCACTCAATGCCCACAAAAACATGATCAACAATGACAATAGACTGTCCAACTCCCTTGAGAGACTCTCATCGGGCCTTAGGATCAACAAGGCAGCCGATGATGCCTCAGGCATGTCCATTGCCGACTCTTTGAGGTCCCAGTCCCTGGGACTTGGTCAGGCCATCAAAAATGCCAACGACGGCATCAACATCGTTCAGACAGCAGATGCCG
>JAYEJJ010000122.1:0-17487 GCA_034660495.1 Thermodesulfobacteriota bacterium
TGTTACTCACCCGTGCGCCACTCTACTCACGGACCGAAGTCCGCTTTCTCGTTCGACTTGCATGTGTTAAGCACGCCGCCAGCGTTCATTCTGAGCCAGAATCAAACTCTCCAGTTATAATTCCTTATAAAATTGATTTTTCCCAGCCTGATTTATCTTATATAAATTCATCATAAATTATTCTATAATAGATTTTTCAGCATTGGATTCCTCCATGACAGTCTTTTCCATGATAGATCTTCCATGACAGATTTTTGTATAATAGATTCTTCCGGCTGAAAAAAGACCCGCTCTATTGATTGCACTGACCAGTTTTCAAAGATCAAAATCTTTTGGATGCTTTTTGTCCCCCTGAACAAAAGGGTGATCAACAAAACCCGACTTTTATACATGTACTTCAGGGTTTTGTCAATACTTTTTTTCATCCTGATGAACAATTTTTAAAAAAAACAAATCCCCCCCTGGTACCTGCTCTTGATATTACATGTTGTTTTTTAAAAGAATCTTGTGATACCTTTTCTTTCCAGCCCTGAGCAGCAGTCCATCCTCCTGTACTGAATCCGGAAAAATTTTTTCATCAAACCCCGTGATCCGTGTTCCATTGACATACCCCCCTCCCTGGCTGAGAAGACGTCTGGCTTCTCCTTTAGATTTAAACAGGCCCGTCTGTATAAAAAGATCAACCGCTGGTATTCCATTTTCCAGGTCTTTTGAGTTCAGGGTAGAGGTTGGAATGGAATGATCCTGATTTTTCAAATCAATCTGTCTTGGAATATCACTGGACGGCAAAAGGGTTTCTGGTATGTCCGGGCAGCCGAAAACAATTGCCGCTGATCTGAAGGCTTTATCCGCCTCCACTCTGCCGTGGGCAATACAGGTGGCTTCAAACCCAAGGACGGCTTTGGCACTGTTAAGCCCTGCTCCTTTTAATTTTTCTACCTTTTTAATTTCTGACATTGGGAGAAAGGTAAAGAGCGCCAGAAATTTGACCAAATCAGCATCCTCTGTATTCACCCAGAACTGATAATAATCGTAGGGAGAGGTTTTTTCAGGGTCAAGCCAGACAGCGCCTTTATGTGTTTTTCCCATCTTGATGCCGCTGGAAGTGGTAATCAAGGGAAAGGTAATACCAAAGGCGGATTTTTTAAGGGTACGTCTTACCAGGTCAATACCGGCTACAATATTGCCCCATTGATCACTGCCACCCATCTGCAGAAGGCAGTCATGGCCCTGGGCAAGTTTCATAAAATCATAGGCCTGGAGGAGCATATAGTTGAATTCTATAAAACTCAGACCTTCTTCCGCACTAAGGCGCATTTTATAACTTTCTGCCTTGATCATCCTGTTTACACTAAAGTGCCTGCCAATATCCCTTAAAAAAGGTATGTACTCCAGATGGGTGAGCCAGTCTCCATTGTCCAAAAGAAGGGCTTTCCCGTCAGAAAAATCAATAAACCGGGACAGCTGATCTTGTATCCCTTTTTTATTTTTGTCTATTTTCTCCTGGGTAATAACCTTGCGCATCTCTGTCTTGCCTGAAGGATCACCAATAAGACCGGTACCTCCACCGACCAGGGCTATGGGACAATGACCGTTTCTCTGCATGTGGGCAAGGGACATGATGGGAACAAGGCTTCCCACATGAAGACTGGCTGCTGTTGGATCAAACCCGATATAACAGGTTTTTCCATCTATTGCCAGATACTGCCTGAGTTCGTTCTCATGGGTAAGTTCTTCTATGAATCCACGTTCCTGCAGGACATCCAATACACTCATTTTCAAATCTATCCTTTTTTTTATAAGAAACACTCGTCAGAACATTGCCATTGGCGGCGTTTCATTTTTCGTTGTGGCCGGGTCGGTGATCATGGTCCGGCCATGCCGGTTATATGAAAGAACTATGCAATTATTTGAATTCTTTCATAATATGGTGTGCCCGACAGGGCATATCAATCCGTAAATTGATGTAATCATCCAGGGTATATCAATTTTCAGGGTTATTTTATTTTCTATTTATTTGTGTACTCTACCGATCTGGTTTCCCTTATCACCACAACTTTTATCTGCCCGGGAAAGGTCAGGGTTTCCTCTATTTTTCCGGCTATCTCCTTGCTGAGAAAAACAGCGTCGGCATCAGAGACTTTATCACTTTCAACAATGACACGCACCTCCCTGCCCGCCTGGATGGCATAGGTGTTAAAAACACCGTCAAATGAATTGGCAACCGCCTCAAGCTCCTCAAGCCTTTTCACATAATTCTCAAGGGTTTCCTTTCTGGCACCGGGCCTTGCGCCGGACAGGGCATCTGCCGCCTGGACAATATAGTCGTAAACTGTTTCCGGCTGAACGTCTTCATGGTGAGCGGCAATTGCCCTGACCACATCTTCAGACTCTCCGTATTTTTTTGCAAATTTCGACCCGATGATGGCATGGGGACCGTCCACCTCATGGTCAACTGCCTTTCCCAGATCGTGCAGCAGCCCCATGCGTTTGGCCAGCTTTATATTCAAGCCCAGTTCCGCAGCCATGACTCCAGACAGAAAGGCGACTTCAACAGAATGCTGAAGCACATTCTGGGCATAACTAGTCCGAAATTTCAGTTGACCCAGCACCCGTATGAGCTCCGGAGCAACGCCGTGAACCCCTACATCAAAGGCTGCCTGCTCACCTGCCTCTTTGATTGTCTGGTCCACTTCCTCAGTCACCCGGGCAACCACATCTTCAATCCTTGCCGGATGAATGCGACCGTCCGCTATCAGCCTTTCAAGGGAAATCTTAGCAATTTCCCTGCGGACAGGATTAAATCCAGACAGAATAACCGCTTCCGGGGTATCATCAATAATCAAATCAATGCCTGTGGCGGACTCCAGAGCCCTGATATTCCTTCCTTCTCTGCCTATAATCCGGCCCTTCATTTCATCCCCGGGAAGGGGGACCACAGAAACCGTTCTTTCAGCCACAAAATCTCCAGCATACCGCTGAATAGCAGTGGAAATTATTTTCTTTGCCTCTTTGGAGGCCTGTTCTTCTGCTTCCGACGTAATTCTTTTAACAAGCATAGCCCCTTCATGCCGCGCTTCATTCTCCATGTTTTTCAATAAAAGCGCCCTGGCCTGGTCTGCTGTCAGACCGGAGATTTTTTCCAGCTCCCGGGTGGTCTGCTCGATCAGCTGGTTGTACATCTTTTCTTTTTCTGAAAGACCCTGCTGCCTGTTTTGAAAATCCTGCTCCCTTTCTTTAAGGTCCAATTCACGGATCTCGTACTGCTCCTGGCGCTTGTCAAGGGATTCACTTCTCTGAAGAAGTCGGCGGGATTCCTTTTTTAGATCCGCCCGGGTACACTCTGTTTCACTGTCAAAAACCGCTTTCATTTCAAGCAGCCGGCTTTTGGCTTCAATCTTTGCTTCTCTTAACAGGGTTTCAGCATTTTTTTCAGCTTCCTGAAGTTTTTCTGCCTGCTCTTTTTCAGCCTCAACAGCAATTGATTCCAGCCTTCTGGAACTTAAATAATAGGCAATTACAAATACCAGCCCAAGGCCTGCTAATGATGCAAGTATAATCACATACTCCATTGTTAATCTCCTATATTAATATCAGTTATACCGGGAATTGAAAAATCCGTCACACTCCTGCACTGTTTTTCACAGGCAGGACTGGTATTTTGCTTTCCCAACTGTTGTCTTTTCCCAATAAATATTGAACAGCCCTTTATCCAGACACGGGACAAGGTGTCTTAAATATCCAGACACAGGATTCCGTGTCTGGAAAAAAGACAAAGGCAACGCTATGCAGGGGTATAAGATATGAATAAAAAGGAGGATAAATAAAAGCGGAATTTCATCTGACAAACATATAAAAGGCAACCCGAGAATATCTCATTTCAGGAGATGCTAAAATAAAAATAAAAGGCTTGAAATCACAAACAGAGGCTTTGTAACGATCATAAACCACTGAATATGGTCACATCATAATTCACAGAAAATCAATTAAATTTTCCAGGATTATGAACCCCCGCATAATGCCGTGTTGATAAGGTCTTTGAACCAAGGGTTCAAAAGTGGGCATTCAATTATACCTTTAGGCTTTTCCGCTTTTACGGAACCTGCACACCAGTACAAGTGTGAATTCCCGATGAGGTAATGTTAGGACAAAGGACATCATGCAATCACGAACACAGCAGGGGTATCACCTGTAACCATGTAAAATGTACCATTAAATATTTTTGTTAATTTTTTCCAGCAAATAGGCAGCTTTTTGTGAAACATAAGCTTCAAGCCTTGCATGTTCCATCTGCAATTCATAATAATCCTTGGAAAGATTCATGGCAGCAAGAAGAAGTGTGGCCATCTTGTCCCTGCCTGTATTTTTTGCTTTAAATTGTTTTTCTGCCTCTGCAATATAGAGCTTAAGGGCATCAACTACTTTTTGTGAATCTTTTACATGACTATCCGGCTGAAATTTAAATTCCTGACCAAAAAGCTCAATTTTAACAATTTCATCCAATGATTTTATCTCTACTCTTCATTCCCTTTATTTCTGTTCAGAATCTTCTGCACTGGCTGCTTGAGAAGACTTATTGTATTTTAAAAAAATCACCTGTTTTTTTAATCAAACAAAGACCTGATGATCATGGGGCTTTTTTTATTCCCGCTTTTTCTGGTTCAATTCACTGGTTAAGGTGTCAACCTTTGATATCAGTTCACCATTCTCGATCTGAAGCGTTAGACAAAGTTCGATTAAAAAATCCAATTTTTCTTCTATATCATTAAATGTATCATCTAAAAATTCTTTATCCAAATCTAGTACCTCGCAAAGATTAATTCAAATATAATTCATAGCATTAATCAAAGTCAAGATAATTCATAAATCCATTTTTATCAAAAGCTGCTCAGCCCGTTTCAACTCTTCAACAGTATTAACGCCGAACACCTCTGCCGGGTCCTGAACAATAAAACACACGGCTCTTTTTCCCAATTGTTTTGCTATGGCCACAATATCAGTAAAATAGTATTCTTTCTGGGCGTTATCTGTCTTTATGAGCGCAAGGCCCTTTTCAAGAAAATCTTTTTTGACACAGTATATGCCGGCATTGACCAGAGTGATCTTTTTTTCGGCGCTGCAGGCATCTGCATCCTCTTTGATGCCAGCCAGCAGATTGTCTGTGTCCTGGATTATTCTGCCATACCCTTCTGGATTTTCCATATTCACTGCTACAACCGTAATATCAAACTGATTTTTTTTATGATACCAGGCAAGATCTGACAATGTTTTTGTTCTGATGAGCGGCACGTCGCCACAGAGGATCAGCACATCCCCTACATCGGGAGAAAGTCCGGGAAGCGCGCATTTTACTGCATCCCCCGTTCCGAGAAGGGCTTTCTGATGAGCAAAGCCTACCTCAAAGGTTTTTAACACCTCTTTTTTAACGGATTCTGACTGGTGACCGACCACAACCACTATTCTTTTCCCAACAAGGTCAGAGGCTGCGTCCAGCACGCAAGACAACATGGTTTGTCCATTTACCTTGTGAAGCACTTTGGCAATGTCTGACTTCATTCGTGTCCCTTTACCAGCTGCCAGAACAACTGCTCCGAGATTATTCTGTTTCAGTTCCACTTTGCCCCCCCCCCCCGTTTGCCAAATCATAAAAAAAGGGTGTTCCCGGCAAATCCAGGAGACACCCTTTTTATCTTAAACGCTTTATCAAAATATCCGAATTTCTAAAAAAACGGCATCAGTGATTTATACATTTTTCTTCTCTTCTGCAGCTTCTGCAAGAACAGTCACCTTGTTTGGCAGAACTTCTGCAAAACCGCCTTCTACAAAGATAATCTTTTCTTTTCCTGATGCATCTTTATAGCGCAGGTTTCCAGTTTTAAGTGAAGTTAGAAAGGTGGTATGTCCGGTGAGGACACCAAACTCACCTTCTGAACCCGGTGCAACCACAATCTGAGCGTCTTCACTTACAACCGCTCTATCAGGGGTGACCACTTCAAGAAATATATTCCCAGCCATTTTTACCCCCTGAATTATTTTTCTTCAGCCATCCTGGCAGCTTTTTCCCGGGCTTCCTCAATTGTACCTACCATATAAAAGGCACCCTCGCCAAGGTCATCGTGTTTACCTTCTATGATCTCTTTAAAAGACCGGACAGAATCTTCAACTTTTACAAATTTACCAGGCATGCCTGTAAAGGTCTCTGCCACGTGAAAGGGCTGAGAAAGAAATCTCTGCAGTTTCCTGGCCCGCTGCACAGTGATCTTGTCCTCATCTGAAAGCTCGTCCATACCCAGAATGGCAATGATATCCTGGAGCTCTTTGTACTTCTGAAGGGTCTGCTGTACAGTTCTTGCCACATTGTAATGATCTTCACCAATATATGCTGCATCAAGAATCCTTGACGTAGAGTCAAGTGGATCCACTGCAGGATAAATCCCCAGCTCTGCAATCTGACGGGAAAGTACCACAGTACCGTCAAGATGGGCAAAGGTAGTTGCCGGTGCAGGGTCTGTCAAGTCGTCAGCAGGGACATACACACACTGAACTGCGGTAATAGAGCCTTTGTCCGTAGACGTGATACGCTCCTGAAGCTCACCCATGTCAACGGCCAGGGTCGGCTGATACCCAACCGCAGACGGCATACGTCCCAGGGTAGCAGACACTTCCTGTCCTGCCTGGGTAAAACGGAAGATATTGTCAATAAACAACAACACGTCCTGTCCTTCCACATCACGGAAATACTCGGCACAGGTCAGCGCTGACAGCGCCACCCTTGCCCTGGCTCCCGGAGGTTCGGTCATCTGTCCGTAAACCAGTGAACATTTGGGAAGAACACCTGAGTCCTTCATCTCGTGGTAAAGGTCGTTCCCCTCACGGGTTCTTTCACCCACACCGCCAAATACAGAGATACCGCCGTGCTGCAGGGCAATATTGTTAACCATCTCCATCATGATAACAGTTTTACCAACCCCGGCACCGCCGAACATGCCCATTTTACCGCCCCTGGGAAAGGGTACAAGGAGATCTATCACCTTTACACCGGTTTCAAGAACCCTGACAGAGGTATCCTGTTCTACAAAAGACGGAGCAGCCCTGTGAATCGGCATCAGGTTCTCCTGACTGATATCACCAAGACCGTCAACGGGTTTCCCGACAACATTGAGCACCCTTCCAAGGGAAGGCTTTCCCACAGGCATCATTATGGGAGATCCTGTATCCTTAACCGGAACACCCCTCTGAAGACCGTCTGTTACATTCATACCGATACACCGGACAATATTGTCCCCAAGATGCTGGGCCACCTCAATTACGAGGTTGTCCTCTTCATCACTGATAACAGGGCTTGTCAGTGTTAAAGCGGTAAGAAGGGGCGGAAGTTTTCCCGGTTCAAACTCAACATCAACGACAGCACCAAGCACCTGTGCTATTTTTCCTATATTTTCAGCCATTAGATCCTCCTGTAAAAAGCTGTTTATCCTAACTTATATATCTATGATTATCCGTTCAAAGCCTCGGCACCGCCAACAATGTCCATAAGATCAGATGTAATACCGGCCTGTCTTCTTTTGTTAAAGATAGTCTGGAGTTCATCTATCATATCTTCACACGCCTTTGTTGCATTTTCCATGGCTTTCATTCTTGCTGCATGCTCACTGGTTGAAGTCTGAAGCAGGGCATCGTAAATCTGAATATAAATATTTTTGGGCAGCATTTCCCCGAGAAGGGCATCCGAAGACGGTTCGCAGATATGCTCTGCAAGGTAGACAGAATCTTCTTCTGCACCGGCTTCTCCGCCTTCAGCCACTTCTTCCAGGGAAGGAATGGGAAGTATTTGTTTTACCACCGCTTCCTGCCTGGCCAGATTTTTAAACTCAGCAAATACCAGATATACCTCATCCACGTTTTCATCAAGAAAACTATTAATCAGCTTCTCGCCGGAGGTGGATGCCACGCTGAAATCAAACTTGGCGCCCACAACTTCAAGATACTCATCTTCTATGGGCAGGTTCAATTTCCTGACATAATTCCGGCCTTTTTTCCCAAAACAGGTAAATGATACATCTTTGCCGGAAAGCTTATCTGTTTTGATTAACTTTTCAGCCTTATCCAAAAGGTTAATATTAAAACCGCCACAGAGTCCTCTGTCTGATGTACAGAGAACAACATTCACTTTTTTTACTTCTTCCCGGGGTAAAAGCAAAGGACTTGCTTCTTCTCCGGCTTTCCCGGCAATGCTTCCCAAAACCTCGGCAAACTTGGATGCATAGGGCATAAACGCCTCCATGGTGGTCTGGGAACCCCTCAGTCTGGAAGTTGCAACCATTTTCATGGCAGAAGTGATCTGTTTGGTCTGTTTTACACTGCCTATCTTTGTCTGTACTTCTTTCAAAGTCGCCATAAGATCTACCTCTCAAGCCTTTTTTATTAAAAATAATAACGATTCAGTCAAAGCGGATTATACCGTTTCCTTAAATTCCTCGTCATAGGCATCAAGGGCTTTCTTAAGCTTGGCATCTATATCGTCTGTAATTTCTTTTTTGTCTATCAGGTCCTTGAAAATGTCAGGGAACCTGTTTTCAATAAAGGGATAAAGGCCTTGTTCGTAGGCCCCGACAGCTTCCTTGGCATATTTGTCTGTATAACCCTTGGTCCCTGCGTAAAGGGCAACCACCTGTTTTTCCATGGGGAGGGGCTTAAACTGAGGCTGTTTAAGCAGTTCAACCAGTCTTTCACCTCTTGTCAGCTGTCTCTGTGTTGCTGCATCAAGGTCGCTGCCAAAGGCGGCAAACGCCTCAAGCTCACGGTACTGGGCAAGGTCGAGCCTCAAAGTACCGGCAACCTGTTTCATGGCCTTTACCTGAGCAGCGCCCCCTACACGGGACACAGACAGACCAACGTCTATGGCAGGTCTGACACCGGCAAAGAACAATGATTTGTCAAGATAAATCTGACCATCTGTAATGGAGATAACATTGGTTGGAATAAACGCAGACACATCGCCTTCCTGGGTTTCAATAATTGGAAGGGCTGTCAGTGAGCCTGCACCCATTTCATCTGAAAGCTTGGCAGACCGTTCAAGCAGACGGGAGTGGTTGTAGAAAATATCTCCAGGGAACGCCTCACGTCCAGGGGGACGTCTGAGAAGCAGAGATACCTGACGATAGGCAGCGGCCTGTTTTGACAGGTCATCATAAACAATCAGGGCATGCTCTCCCTTATCGCGGAAATACTCACCCATGGTGCAGCCTGCATAGGGAGCAAGATACTGCATGGCTGCAGACTCAGATGCACTGGCGGCAACAACCGTGGTATACTCCATGGCACCGTGCTCTTCCAGGGCGGCAACAATCTGAGCCACTGTGGATTTCTTCTGGCCGCATGCCACATAAATACATTTTACATCGGTATCTTTCTGGGCAATGATGGCATCAACGGCAATGGCTGTTTTACCGATCTGACGGTCGCCAATGATCAGCTCACGCTGACCCCTGCCAACCGGGGTCATGCCGTCAACCGCTTTTGCGCCGGTATAGCACGGTTCATGAACTGATTTTCTGGCAATAACACCAGGCGCCACCAGTTCCATATTCATGGTTTTTTCCGAGGCTATGGGACCTTTGCCATCTATGGGGTCACCCGTTGTGGTCACAACACGGCCGAGAACTGCCTCTCCAACCGGGACAGATGCAATACGGTCGGTTCTTTTTACAATATCCCCTTCCTTGATTGCCTTGTCCTCACCCAGAATAGCGACACCTACGTTGTCCGCTGCCAGATTCAAGGCAAGTCCCAGAACACCGCCAGGAAATTCTACCAACTCATTTGCCTTTACCTTTTCAAGTCCATAGACATTGGCAATACCATCACCAACAGAGAGGACAACGCCGGTTTCACTGAGTTCCACCTCTTTATCAAAGTCCTTGATCTGTTCCTTTATAATTTGGCTTATCTCTTCAGCTCTTATTTCCATTAGACACTCTCACCCCTTTTTAATGATTCTCTCATATTGAGCAGTTGTGTTTTTACACTGCCATCCAGCACCAGATCTCCGATCCTTGTTACAATGCCGCCGATAAGTGTTTCATCCTGTTCAACATCAAGGAGGACGTCCTTACCGGTTCTTTCTGCAAGACCCTCTTTGATCATTTCAACTGCCTCGGTAGACATTTGCGTTGCTGAAATCAGGGTCGCATGAACCACACCCTTCAGCTCATCTGCGAGTTTGTTGTAAAATTCACAAATATCTCTTAAAAAACCGATTCTTCCCTTGTCAAAGAGAAGAACAATAAATGATTGCATAACCCTTGACAGTCCGGACCTGTCCAGCACAGCAGTCAGTACACTGCGTCTCTCGTTTTTATCAAAAAGAGGATTGACCACTGCTTTTTCAAACTCTTTTTGATCGTCAAACAGCCGAACCAGGTCCTCCAATTCCGAGCGGTACTGATCCGCCATCCCGTCCTCTTTGCCTATAAGCATCAACGCCTTGGCGTAACGCCTTGAAACTGTTAAATTTTTCATTAGGCCACCACCTTCTGCAAATACTCATCCACCAGCCGGTCCTGGTCTTCAGATAAAATTGACTCTTTGACAAGCAGTTCAGCCTTTTCAAGGGCTTTTTCGGAAATTTCCTGCTGGAGAGCGGCTTTTGCATTTTTGAACTCCTGTTCAATATTGCGTTTTGCCATATCTTCAAGCTTGGCAGCCTGTTCTTCCGCCTCTGCAAGAATTCTTTTTCTGGCAATTTCGCCCTGCTCTGCATAATCAGCTATAATCTTCTGATACTCGCTGTCAAGATTAGCCATCTTATCTGCATACTCAGCAAGATTTTTTTCAGCCTCGGCCTTTTTCTGCTCAAGGGTTTCAAGTTCTTCTTTAATGCCTTCCACACGGGAAGTAAAAAAATCCTTTACGGGCTTTCTAGCAATATAGAAAAGAGCACCGGCAAGAACAAGAAAGTGGAGAACCCTGTAGGTATCTGTTGCTACCCATCCTTTGGGATCAGCTGCTTCGTGCCCCCCTCCTGATGACGCAATGGCTGCAGTAACCGCCATTAAAAGCACCAAAAGCAGAGAGGAGAAAACAACCTTACCATGCCTGTTCATCCATCTTAAACATCTCATCAGCAGGCCCTCCCAAGAATCTTTTCACCAATTGCCCGGGCAAAGGTGTCAACTTCATTTTCCAGAACAGCTCTGGCCTTTTCCGTTTCTTCTGCAACCTGACTTCGAATTTCTGCAAGGTTTGCCTGAGCCTTTTTGTTAATTCGTTCAATAATCTCCTTTTCCTCCTCTGATGCCTGCTCAACAAAGGACTCCTTTTTCTTGAGACCTTCATTTCTGGCTCCCTTAAGACCATCTTTATACGCCTTGTCCTTTTCCACAGCCTCTTTTGAGAGTTGATCCACTCCCCGTTCAAGACCTGTGATCTTCTCTTTACGTTCCAGAAGAATTTTGCGGACAGGCTTAAAAAGAACCAGATTAAGCACAAACAAAAGGAAGAGAAAATTGATGATCTGAATAATCAATGACCCATCAACATTAACCATAAACTTCCCTCCGCAGTTAATAATTATTAATTATACCAACTACCTATAACATCATCCTGTTTTATGTATCAATAAAACAGTTTAAATCCATTTAATATCGGAAAATCATTACCATCAAGAAATTCTTTTGTCAACATTGAAAAAAAATAAGATCAACTTATGAAAAATTACGCATGCTGATATTGAGCAGAATGCCGATCCCCACCATATTGGTCAATACGGATGAACCACCGTAGCTCACCAGGGGCAAAGGAACCCCAACTACAGGCAAAAGCCCCATTACCATACCCACATTTATAAAAACCTGCCAGAATATCATTGTTGTGATGCCAAAAGCCAGAACAGATCCGAATTTGTCCCTGCAGCAATAAGATACATTCAGCCCGCAGAGCAGGAGAATACAATAAAGGATCAAAAGAACTGCGCAGCCCGCCAGGCCAAATTCTTCAGCCAGAACCGAAAGGATAAAATCCGTATGCTGCTCCGGTAAAAAAGACAGGGCATTCTGAGTACCTTGTAAGTATCCTTTGCCAAACACCATGCCTGAGCCAATGGCGATCTTGGACTGAATAATATGATACCCAGCCCCCAGAGGATCCCGTTCCGGATTCAGGAAAGTTAAAATCCTGGCCTTTTGATAGTCTTTCAACACAAACCATACCAGGGGTGCAGCAATGGCAGTCACCCCTGTGCAGAGATACAGCACCCGTTTCTCCACCTTAACAAACAGGGTCATGGTCGCGGCTATAAAAAAAAGAAGCAGTGACGTGCCAAGATCCGGCTGAACCACAATCAGCGAAAAGGGAATGAGAAGGATAATCCCCGGCTTTAAAAGCTCCAGAAAATTTAAGCCCTCGTCCCTGGCGTAAACCGAGTAAAAAGCGGAAAGAGAAATAATCAGGGACAGCTTCATCAATTCAGAGGGCTGCATGGTAAAAAAACCAAAATCAAGCCAGCGCCGGGAGCCACCGATGTATTTGCCAAAGACAAGCACCGCCCCAAGAAGACCGATGCATACCAGGTAAATGGCCAGGCTGCCTTTATCAAAAAGCTTATAGTTGATGGTAAAGGAAGCGCACATCACCACAAAACCTACCCCTATCCATATTATCTGTTTTTTAAACAGAATATGCAGGCCGCCCGGGGTTCCGGCTGTAACTGCGCTGTAGAGTACAGCCAGGCCAATACAGGATATCAGGCAGGTTATGAAAAACAGCCCCCAGTCAAAACACTCCACAAGCCTTCTGTCAAACATGGCCGACTCCGTCTGTCAATTGCTTTTTTTTTTATCCAGAAAGGTTTTTATGATTTCCCCGGCAATGGGCGCCGCAGCTGTTGACCCGTGCTCACCATGTTCAATGAGCACAGAAACCGCAATTTCAGGATCATCACTGGGCGCATAACATACAAACCAGGCATGATCCCTTAAATGATACGCCAGTTTTTCCTTTCGATCCCTGTCTTTTTTTTTTATGGAAAACACCTGAGCAGTTCCGGTCTTTCCGGAAATATCAACCGTATTCAACCGAATCCCTCTGGCAGTGCCCCGGTCTCCCTGAACCACATTGAACAGTCCCTGTTTTACAAGGCAAAGGGTTTCTATTCCTGCCGGAAGTCCGCCAAGGATCTCGGGTTCACGTATCTCAACCGGATCTTCTCCAGGCATTTGCAGAAATCTCAGTATCCTTGGCCGGTAAATGGTGCCATCATTTCCCACAGCTGCGATAAACACCGCCATCTGAAGGGGCGTCACCAGGTTGAAGCCCTGGCCAATGGCCAGAGAAAGCGTCTCCCCTCCCTGCCAGGGCACATGATACCGTCTTTCCTTCCAGGAAGAGGTAGGAATAAGACCGGGGCGCTCATTGTCAAGCTCAATGCCTGTAACCCTGCCAAGGCCGCATCCCCTGGCATACTGAGCCAGGGCATCCACCCCCACCTCTTCTCCGGCATGATAAAAATATACATCACAGGACTGTTCCAGGGCACTCACCAGTCTCATTTCCCCATGGCCCCATTTCTTCCAGCACCGGTACACCCGGTTCCCGTATTTGTAATACCCCGGGCAGAACCAGGACGTTTTCCTGTTGACAACCCCCTCTTCAAGGGCTGCTATGGCCGTTACTGCCTTGTAGGTGGAGGCCGGGGGATATTCTCCCTGGATGGCCTTGTTGGTTATGGGCCGTTTCGGGTTATCAAGAAGGGCCTTCCATTTTTCAGATGAAATCCCCCCGATAAAATCATTGAGGTCAAAGGAGGGCGCACTGGCCATTACCAGGACATCCCCGTTGTTCGGGTCAATTGCCACCACAGCACCGGCTTTGTCAGCCAGAAGGGATTCTGCTTTTTTCTGAAGGGCATTATCCAGGGTCAGAAAAATATTTTTCCCGGGAACAGACTCAACCCGCTTAATCACCCTGACCAGCCGCCCACTGGCATCAACCTCAACCTGCTGACCGCCCCTTGTTCCACGCAAATAGGATTCAAACACCTTTTCAGCCCCGTATCTTCCAATGGAATCCCCTGATCTCACTCCGGGGTATCTTCCGCTTTCCAGTTCCTGTTTGTTGATTTCTCCAAGATATCCAATGATATGGGCCGCCCTTTTTTTATAGATATAATTCCGTCGGGGCTGGATATCAATGGAAACCCCGGGCAGGTCAAACTTGTGGGCTTCCACAACAGCCAGCTGATCCCTTGACAGATCACGTTTTAACAGACAGGGCTTGTATCTTGAAAATCCGGGTTTTTCGCAGATTTTCTCCTTAAACACCTCAACCGGGACATCCACACATTTTGCCAGTTTGTTCAGTGTTTTTTCCACAGGTCCGGCATCCTTGAGCACAATCCTCAGGTTAAAAGACGGACGATTGTCAACCAGCAAAACGCCATTGCGGTCATAAATCAACCCCCGGGAGGCCTCAACGCTTTCAAGGCGGATGCAGTTGTTTTCTGAAAGCCGGCGGTACTCTTCCCCTTCAATGAGCTGAAGATATACCAGCCGAACAAAAAATACGGCAAAGGCCAGAAGAATACAGACAAGCGCAGACATGACCCTTTTTTTCAACCACTCCTTGTCAGGATTTTTCATATCACCACTCCTGACGGTTCACACTTCTGGTGATTTTGTCGACAAAATCAAGCCATAGTTTCTGGCAGAAATGGATCACAAAGATTAAAACAGGCACCAGGAAAAACGCACACACCACCTGCTGGAGCATAAAAAAAAGATCCTGGGATGAAACAGCAGATCTGCTGTTCTGTATAAAAAATGAAAATATTAAAAACGCATTTTCAAGCAGCACAGCCAGGGCGCTGACAATGGGAAGAAACACAAAACTGCCGGGGTGCACAATGGTTTTTAATTTCTGTACAATCAGAAACAGCCAGACATAAACAGAAATATAGACACCAAACGGAGCTCCAGACAGGGAATCCATAATGCTGCCGATTAAAACCACCCCGGCCAGAATAAAGGGGCTTGAAAAGAGAAGGCTGAGATACAGGACATTTAAAATTAAAAGATCAAAAACGCGCACAAACCCGGAAAATCCCGGAAGCACAGATGTCTGTAAAATCATCAATACCAGGGACAAAAAAACAAAAAAAATCAGCCTTGTCATTTTTCATTATCCACTTCACTTGGCAGGTCTTCCGGGCTGTTTTTGCGGCCCAGAGAAACCAGAACCTCCTCAAGTTTATCAAAATCAACAGAGGTCTTTACAATAATGGTCTGAAACAGACGGGAATTTCCCTTTTTTTTTTCAACCACCATTCCTATTCTCAATCCCTTGGGAAACACCTGATCCAGTCCGGAAGAAACAATGATATCCCCTTTTTCAACCTCGTCCTTTCTTAACACATACATAAAGCAGCAATGATCTGTATTATCCCCCTTGACAATGCCCCGGGACCGGGTATCCTGTACCAGGGCATCGACTGCGCTGCTTCTGTCCGTGATCAAAAGCACTCTGGCATATTTTTCCGATACAGAGACAATCTGCCCCACAACGCCTTCAGACACCAGAACGGGAAGTCCTTTTACCAGTCCGTGACGCTGTCCCTTGCCGATCATGATGGTACGGAACCACGGAGAAGGGTCCCGGCCGATGACCTTGGCAGCAACCAGAATTTCCTTTTCAGGCGCCTTAAAATCAATAAACTTTCTCAACCGCCTGTTCTCAAGCTCAAGTTCCACAAGTTTATTTTTCAAATTGGCAGCCCGGGCCAGCTTTTCTTTTAACACCGCATTTTCCTGTACGGCTGAAACCGTTGAAAAATAGGTTTCCCAGATATTCTCGATAAAATCAACACTGGTAAAAAAAATCATCTGAAACGGCGCAGCCAGGGAAATGGCAACACGCTCAACCGCACTTTTGGGGAGCGCTCCTCTGCTGCTTGCTGTCAAAAGAATAAGGTTAACAACAATGAAAATAATACACGTGATAAGGAGAAGTGTTTTTCTTGAGAACATGTAATCAGATAATCACAACTTCCCTGAGCATTGTTATACTGTCCAGGGCCTTTCCGCAGCCCAGGGCGACGGTGGATAGAGGATCTTCAGTAACAATAATGGGAAGTCCGCTCTTCTCTCTCAGGAGCTTGTCGAGATTTTTCAAAAGTGCACCGCCACCGGTAAGCACAATGCCGCTGTCCACAATATCAGCTGCCAGTTCAGGGGGGGTCTGTTCCAGACAGATTTTAACCACCTCAACAATGGCATCAATCTGTTCTGAAATGGCCACACAGATTTCTTCGGAATCTATGGCCAGAATCTTGGGGATTCCAGATACAAGATCCCGCCCTTTAACCTCTATGGTTTCCAGAGTATCTGCATCCGGGTAGGCATTTCCAATGGTCATCTTGATCATTTCGGCGGTTCTTTCACCGATAAGAAGATTGTATTTTCTTTTTATATGCTGACTGATGGAAGCATCCATCTTATCGCCGGCCACCCGTATGGATCTTGAATAAACAATTCCGGCAAGGGAAATAACAGCCACTTCAGTGGTGCCCCCGCCAATATCCACAACCATATTGCAGGTGGGTTCTGTAATGGGAAGGCCAGCACCTATGGCTGCCGCCATGGTTTCTTCAATGAGAAAAACCTCCCGTGCGCCGGCAAGTTCTGCTGATTCCTTTACCGCTCTCTTCTCCACCTGGGTTATTCCCGAAGGGACTGCAATTACAATCCTCGGCCGGACAAGGGTTCTTCTGTTATTATGCACTTTTCTGATAAAATGCTTGAGCATGGCTTCGGTCACTTCAAAATCCGCAATCACACCATCCCGCATGGGTCTTATGGCAACGATATTTCCAGGGGTTCGGCCCAGCATCTTTTTGGCTTCAGATCCAACAGCAAGCACTCTGTTCTTTGTTCTTTTATCCGTTCGAACCGCCACCACAGAGGGTTCACTTAAGACGATACCCTTTCCCTTTACGTAAACCAGCGTATTGGCTGTACCCAGATCCAGAGCCAGATCACTTGAGAATACACCAAGAACAGAATCTATTATAAGGTTCATTTCACCTCTTCCCGATTATTATTCAAATAAATTTCCATTATTAAACATCAATTAAAAATAAACACCATTAAAAATTGATTATAAATAATTTTTGATTCAGATATTCAGGTAACAGATATCCCTTATTTTTACAAGAACTAAAAAGTATACCATAAATTGGCATCCTTCATTTCCCGCTTTACACTTCATGAAATTAAAATGTGTTTTTGAAGTACAAAAATTTTTTTTTTAAAAAAAGACTGTGAGCAGCCACCCATTTGGTGTACTTTAGATTTTTTAAAAAAACAAAGGACACCGGAGGAAATATGCTGCTCACAGATGAGAACACTTTACCAGAATATCTTTTTACAGGAAAGAAGTTTTTACGCCGCAAAGAAATAACAGAAGAGATCCGATCCTACATTGCAGTTAGAGGTT
>JAYEJJ010000123.1:0-3801 GCA_034660495.1 Thermodesulfobacteriota bacterium
TTAAGTGTTAAGTGTTAAGTGTTAAGAGTTAAGTGTTAAGAGTTAAGTGTTAAGCCAGTGACGGCAGACGGCTTTCATGATTTGTTGTGTCCGCCAGGGCATGGGGGTTATAAAATAAGGAGACGCGGTTTTGGATATTGATGTTAATGGGATCGTTGTTATTGTCGGCAATTACGGAAGCGGTAAAACTGAAACTGCTGTGAATCTTGCCTTTAACAGAAAAAAAGCAGGGTTTGGTGTTTCCATTGCAGACATAGACCTGGTGAACCCCTATTTCAGGACCCGGGAAGTGAGAAAGCCCCTTGCAGAAGCCGGGATTAAGGTGATTCTGCCCGAGGAAAAATATATGGATGCAGATCTTCCCATTCTGGTGCCCCAGATTGCAGGGCTGATTAAGCAGCCCGGTGATCTGACCATCCTGGATGCCGGCGGGGATGATGCCGGGGCAACTGTGCTTGCTGCCCTTAAGGATCATTTTTCCGAAAAAAAGGTGTCCATGCTTCAGGTTGTAAATCCGTTCAGGCCATTTACAGATGATGTAAAAGGTTGTATGAAAATTCAGAAGGAAATAGAGCAGTCCTCTCAATTAAAAGTAACCGGTATTATTGGCAATGCAAATCTCATTGATGAGACAACGTTTGAAATAGTTTATAAAGGGTATGAATTCATACAGGAATTGTCTGATCAGTCAGGCCTTGCAATAGAATTTATTACGGCAGATGTCCAGATTCTGCCGGAACTGGATTTAGACCGGTTTGACTGCCCTGTTCTGCCCATAACAAGAAAACTTGTGCCGCCATGGAAGAGGAGTTAAGTTTATGGCATATAAACATGAAATTGATAGTGAACGTTGTAAGGGATGCGGGCTTTGCGTGGATGTCTGCCCAAAGAATGTGCTGGAGATATCCAGAAAAGTCAGTCCAAGGGGGTATTTTCCAGCGTATCAGGCCCGGCCGGATGATTGTATCCATTGTGCCCTTTGCTGTACAATGTGCCCTGATGTAGCCATCACCATTACAGAAACCGGGGAAAAAAAACAGACCCGGGAAAAAAAACAAAAAGAAAAAGTATAAAGGAGACGTGATGGCCAAAGTGTTGATGAAAGGCAATGAAGCCATTGGAGAAGCTGCTGTGAGGGCGGGGTGTTTAAACTACTTTGCCTATCCCATTACCCCCCAGTCCGAGGTGGCTGAGTATCTGTCCAAACGCATGCCCGAGGTGAACGGCACCTTTGTCCAGGGCGAGAGTGAAGTGGCTGTGGGGTATATGATTTTTGGCGCCGCCGCCTGCGGTGAACGGGTCATGACCACTTCGTCCAGCCCGGGTATCAGTCTGATGAGCGAAGCCCTCAGCTATATCGCAGGGGCAAGGTGTCCTGCGGTTTTTGTGAATATCATAAGGGGCGGACCCGGTTTGGGAGGCATTCTGCCTTCCCAGGGGGATTATTTCCAGGCAACCAAAGGCGGCGGCCATGGGGACTACCACCTGTTTGTCATGGCCCCGGACGGGGTTCAGGAGGCCGTGGAAATGGTGATGAAGGCCTTTCCCCTGGCTGAAAAATACAGAGGCCCGGTGATGATTCTCGGGGACGGTCTTATCGGGCAGATGATGGAGCCGGTGGAGTTTCCTGAAGATTTAAACCAGCCCCCCACCAATAAAGATGACTGGGCCACCAACGGCATGGACACAAGAAAGAGCACCCAAAAAAATATTGTAAAATCCCTTTACCTGGATGCCAAAGTACTCAATGACCACAACCTTACCCTGAAGGCCGGCTATGAGAGGATGAAACAGGAAGATGTTATGTATGAAGCCTATAACACCGACGGGGAATACAAGGGTGTTGATTGTCAGCTATGGTACCATGAGCCGGGTGTGCAAGACTGCCATTGACAAAATGAAGGAAACAGGCCTTGAAATCGGGCTGATCCGGCCGAAAACCCTGTTTCCCTTTCCTGAAAAAGCAATGTTTGATGCGGCTGTCAAGGAAAGCTGTCAACAGGTGGTCAGCATTGAAATGAGTATGGGCCAGATGGTTGAAGATGTGGAGCGCTGTGTCAAGGGAAAGCGGGATGTTGGATGGTATGGTCAGTGCGGCGGTGATATCCCGTCACCTGAAGAGATTATTGCGCATATCAATTCGTTGTTGAAATCATAAAAATGTTCCAGGGAGTACGTTTACAATGGGAAAAACATTTTCAAAGCCTGAAGCTCTTTCCGATGCCTATACACATTATTGCCCCGGATGCACCCATGGTATTATCCACCGACTTGTGGCAGAAGCCATTGATGATCTCGGAATCAGGGGAAGAACCGTGGGAATAGCTCCTGTAGGCTGTGCCGTGCTGGTATACAATTATTTTAACTGTGATTTTCAGGAAGCGGCCCACGGACGGGCCCCTGCCATGGCCACAGGCATCAAACGGGTCCGGCCGGATCTTATTGTCTTTACCTACCAGGGCGACGGTGACCTGGCCAGTATCGGCATGGGAGAGATTGTCCATGCCGCCAACCGGGGTGAAAAATTCACCACCATATTTGTCAACAATGCCATCTACGGCATGACCGGCGGGCAGATGGCGCCCACGACCATGCCCGGCCAGAAAGCATCCACAGCGCCTTTTGGCAGGGATGTAACCCTTACCGGCATGCCCATGCGAATGTGTGAACTGCTGTCTATCCTTGCCACCCCCGGGTATATTACCCGGCAGACCGTTTTAAAGCCCAGGTTTATCAACAAAGCAAAAAAAGCAATCAAAAAGGCATTTGAGTACCAGATCGAGAACACATGCTTTTCCTTTGTCGAGGTGGTCAGCACCTGTCCGACCAATTGGGGCATGACGCCTCAGAATGCGTTAAAATGGGCTGAAGAAACCCTTCTTCCTTATTATCCCCTGGGTGATTTTAAAATCCCTGAACAGTAAAAGCCAGTATTGACAATTTCAGGGACTGTCCAGGGACTGCAGGGACTGACCCGGTACTGATTGCCTGGTTCTGCCGGCCTGGAATGTTTCACTGAAAACAGCAGGGATAATGAGATAAAAACGGTTTGAAAAAAATATGTTTTGGTGGAGTATATGCAGAAAGAGGTTATGTTCGCAGGGTTTGGAGGCCAGGGGATTCTGCTCAGCGCAAAGCTTCTGGCCCATGCAGCCATGAAGCAGGGATTGGAGGTGGCCTGGGTTCCGTCCTACGGACCTGAAATGAGAGGGGGAACCGCCTATTGTACCGTTGTGATCGGGGACAGGCGCATTGGATCGCCGATTATTAAAAACCCGACCCATCTGGTGGCAATGAACCGGCCGTCTCTGGAGAAATTTGCACCCCATGTCCTGCCTGGTGGGATTGTTCTGATCAATACCTCCCTGATTCCGGTTCATTCCGGCAGGGATGATGTTGTAGAACTGATGGTGCCGGCCAATGAGGCGGCCATTGCCCTTGGCAGCGTCAAGTGTGCCAATATTGTGGCTGTCAGTGCCTTTGCAGCCAAAAGTAAAATGGTTGATGTGGAGGTACTCAGGGAATGTGTAAAAGAGCAGTTTGCCGACAAGGCAAAGCTGATTCCCTTGAATATGAAGGCCTTTGACAAGGGTGTGGAAATTGCTGCAAACCAGTAATATATATTTAAGTTTTAAGTTTTAAGTTTTAAGTTTTAAGTTTTAAGTTTTAAGTTTTAACTTGCCATTCGCTTTTTAAAAAAGCACTTTTGGTTATTTTTTTAAATGGATGATAACATACTGAAATAATTATAGTCAATCATATTATGCTCTTTGTTCTTAAAAAAATGGATAGTGACTCAAC
>JAYEJJ010000124.1:0-3771 GCA_034660495.1 Thermodesulfobacteriota bacterium
CTGAACGAAAACCCCGTGTTTGGACGAAAACTTGCCCAGGTGCAAGGCGCAAAAAATTTTAAAACCGGAGTGTACTCAGGTACATGAGGCCCGATTATATAATTTGGCAAAATTTTGCAGCAACGCATCAGATGGGTGAATTTTCGTTCAAACACTAGTTTGGTTAACGGAGAATTTTTAACAAAACAATTTAAGACAAAGGAAGATCAAATGATACTTTTTGGTGAAAGCCTGAATGTAATTTCCAATGTGATTGGAAAAGAATTCAAGCAAGCAGATCCAGCCAAGCGTAATCCTGAGCCCATTCAAAAAGAAGTTCTCATGCAGAAGGAAAAGGGCATGGACTACATTGACATCAATCTTGGACCGGCCAAAAAATTTGGAACAGAGCTTATGCCCTGGGTTGTCAATGTGGTACAGGAAGCTGTTCCTGGAATGCCGATCCTTCTCGACACATCCAACATCGACGCCATTGAGGCGGGCCTCAAGGCGTTAAAACCTGCTGACAAACCCCATCTTATCAACTCCATCATGGCACGGCCGGAACGCTATGAAAAAATGGTTCCCCTGGCTGCAGAGTATGATGCTGATTTTATCGCATTGATGTGGGGTCCTGATGGGCTTCCCAGGGACGAAAATGAGAGAGCGGCCCTGGCCGTTGAACTGATCTATTTTGCAAATGAAGCCGGTGTCCCCAATGAAAAAATATGGGTGGACGGTATTGTCACACCGGTTAATATCCAGCAGCCCCAGGCCATCAGTCTGATGGAGTTCCAGGGGATGCTCCAGGACATTGCCCCTGGCGCAAAAAGCACCTGCGGTCTTTCAAACATCTCCAACGGACCTCCAGATCATCTGAGGCCGATTTTAAACCAGACATACATGGTGATGCTGCAGAAACACGGCATGGAATCCGTGATTTCAGATCCTCTGGATGAACAGCTCACCGCCATTGCCAAAGGCAAGCGCCAGGATATTGTTGACCTGATTTACGGCATAATGGACGGCAACCAGCCGGATATGGCATCCCTGAACAAGGAAATGCAGGACTATGCCAAAACCGTGAATGTTATTCTTGGAAACACTCTTTACTCAGATTCATGGCTGGAATTGTAATCGCTTCATGAAAGGGGTTACCTGTTCATGAAAAGATCTTCCTAAAGATCAGTCATGGATCACCTGTTTTATTAGAAACTTGAAACAAGAAGCGGTACAATTCAAGTTTCATGGATTGTAGTGATGCAGCGCATCATGTGGCTTATATGAAAGTCCATGTTACCGATCTGGTCTTTCCAGCTGTGTTGTGGGCACAACGAAGAGGTAAAGCGGTCTTGCCCGTGGCAGTTTATATAAAACAGCCGATTAAGAGCCCCCCAGCGGTTACCTGTTTTATTTTTCGTTGTGATGCTGTGCATCATGGGGGTTAGTGAGAGTACCCTGCATACTGAAACATTGTTGTTATACATACATTCTTCTGCCCCGGGCCTTAACAGCGCACCGGGGCAGAAAGTGAAAAACAGATCTGATGATAACAGGATCAGACAACCCTTTCTCTTAAATTTGTAAGAGAGGGGGTTTTTAATTTGAATTTTTATAATTTTTTAAATGGAGAAGACCCTTGAGTTTAAAACTGGCAATCGGCGGCAAAGGCGGGGTGGGAAAAACCACATTTACCTCCCTTGTGGCCAGGTGTATTGCAGACATGGACAAAACCAAAAAAGTAATTGCAATTGATGCTGACCCGGTGGCCAATCTGGCTGCTGGACTTGGCATAGACGAAACCCGGCCCATTACCCCGGTGTCTGAGCTGTCAGATCTCATAGCCGAGCGCACAGGGGCCCAGCCCGGCACCATGGGCGGCTTTTTCACAATCAATCCCAGGGTAGATGATATCCCTGACCGGTTTTCCATTGAAAAGGACGGGGTCAAACTTCTGGTCATGGGAACGGTTCAAGGCGGCGGGTCAGGATGTATCTGTCCTGAAAGTGCTGTTCTCAAAGCATTGATGAACCATCTGGTTCTGGGACGCAACGAAGTGGTGGTCATGGATATGGAGGCCGGCATTGAGCACCTGGGCAGGGGGACTTCCGGTTCTGTGGATGCCCTTATTGCCGTGGTCAATCCAGGAAAGAGAAGCCGCGTTGCAGCTGAAAGAATCCGGAAAATGGGAAATGACATTGGCATAAAAAAAGTGCTGGTCCTGGGCAACCGGGTCAACACCCGGGAGGACAGAGATCTGATATCAGAGTCCCTGTCAGATTTTGAAATCCTCGGCTTTATACCTGAAATGGATGAAATCTCCATGGCAGACCGAAAAGGGGTCAGACCCTTTGATGATATCTCAACTGTGCCAGATGAAGTAAAAACAATTGTTCAAAAACTCCTTGACATGAAACGGGCATCCTGATTGTTTGGTATCACTCGATCATCAGGTTTTTTGAACAGCACCGCCCCCATCGGTCCTTCCATAAAATCTTGATAATCGAGTATCAACGAAAACCCATAGCAAAAAAAACGGAGATCATCATGAAAAAAGTTGGATTTGTCGGCTGGCGGGGCATGGTCGGCTCAGTACTTATGGACAGAATGTCAGAAGAAAATGATTTTACAGGAGTTGAGCCTGTATTTTTCACCACATCCCAGCTGGGAGAAAAAGGGCCTGACCTTGGTATTGAAACAGGATTTCTTCAGGATGCCTATGACATTGACATGCTTTCTGAAATGGATGTTATTGTCTCCTGCCAGGGCGGCGCCTATACCCAGAAAGTCCATCCGGAACTGAGAAAAAAACCATGGCAGGGCTATTGGATCGATGCAGCCTCTGCCCTGCGCATGGAAAAAGACAGTATTATTGTCCTTGATCCTGTAAACCGTGACATGATTGACCAGGCAATAAAAAACAAGGTCAAAGACTTTATCGGGGGAAACTGCACTGTAAGCCTGATGCTTATGGCCCTGGGGGGGCTTTTTAAGGAAAACGCCGTGGAGTGGATTACCTCAATGACCTACCAGGCGTCCTCCGGTGCCGGCGCCAAAAACATGAGAGAGCTGCTCAATCAGATGAGAGCCATCGGCAGCAGTGCAGAACATCTTCTTGACACCCCGTCGTCAGCCATTATTGATATTGACAGAAAGGTCATTGCCGCCATGCGCAGCCCTGAATTTCCAGTGGACCATTTTGGTGCTCCCCTGGCCGGAAGCCTGCTGCCCTGGATCGACACCCCCATGGACAGCGGCCAGACCCGGGAAGAATGGAAGGGGGGTTCTGAAACCAACAAAATTCTCGGTCTTGAAAAAAATCCTGTGCCCATAGACGGTCAATGCGTTAGAATCGGCACCATGAGATGCCACAGCCAGGCCTTTACCATAAAACTGAAACAGGATATCCCTTTAAAAACAATCGAGGAAATGATTTCTTCAGCCAGTGAATGGGTAAAACTGATCCCCAATTCAAAGGAAGAGACGTTAAAGGAGCTTACCCCGGCCCGGGTAACCGGCACCCTGGACATCCCTGTGGGCAGGGTTCGAAAACTCAACCTGGGACCTGAGTATATCACGGCCTTCTCTGTTGGTGATCAGCTTCTCTGGGGCGCAGCTGAACCGGTCAGACGGATATTCAATATAATCATGAAAACTCTTTAAGTGATCTGGAAGAAAATAATATACGTATATTGCGCAGGCCAATTTGTATGATCGGGTTGTTCGTCTTCAAGGCGCGGTAATGGGGGCATATTGAAATATGTCCCATTGGCGCAACGCAGGAGACGGGCA
>JAYEJJ010000125.1:0-17201 GCA_034660495.1 Thermodesulfobacteriota bacterium
CTAATGTTACAAGGGGTTTACAATATCAGCATCACTTCTCCTACCCTCAGAGATGTTTAAACACTGACCTCAGAGCCCTCGGCGTGTGGAGTACCTTGGGATGACTATATATTCCAATGTAACGTAGTTCTCAAAGAACTTAGGCTAATCAACCGGGCTTACAAGTTGCCTTGCAAGCCCCTCGGTCTTTAGCCGAGGGGTTGTTGACGGTTCAGACATAATCATTAATGGCCAGCGCTCTTTTTTTCTGCCTGTATTCATGTTCTATTTTTTGTTCTTTCTGCTGGTATTCTTCTTTTATTTTTTGCTCTTTCTGTTTATGCTGTTCTTTAATTTTTTGTTTTTCCGTCTGGTATTCCTGTTGAAGCGCATGTTTCTTCTGGGTGTGCTCCTGGCTGATCTGCATGGCTTTTGCGCTTATTTCGACATTACAGGCAATATTGTCTGTGCCGGGCGCAAGTGTATCCATTGTCCCGGGCAGGGCGCTATGAACAGTATAGGTGTTGTAGATGGATGAGTTGCTTATGCCGGAAGGTATAATCGGCATTTTAACCACCTCCCTTGCCATGACGTTTCGGCTGGTGACAGATACGCCGCATAAAACGCTTTGACTTGATGATCAGGTTTTTTAATGTTGATATTGACCTGGGAGGGGTCAGGTCTGACCCCGTTTTCGAAAAATCACATATAAAAACTTGATCATGGCGTTTGAGTAAAATCAAATCCTTGAATTATGTCCGGGAGTGAAATTTATCCTGTAATATTTACAATTCTTCCGATCTGCGCCCTGCCTTCCATTGATCCTGTATTCCGGGGTTGTGTTCCGGCAGCCGGCGCTTGAGTTCCGGCGGGGTTGTCTGCTTCTGCTGCGAGTGCCTGACCGGCTTGAGAGATATCAACCTGCACAGCCTGGTTTGCACGTGTTGCTGTGTTCTGGTCCGGGCTGGTTTTTGATGATTCAATGTTCTGTTCCCGGTTCAGGGCTTCCTGGGCAGAAACGGGCTGATTCTGGCGATTGATCGTTTGATTGCCGGTGTTGTAATATTGACCGGCGCCTGATGATATAGTATTGATTTCCATGATGGGCTGCCTCCTTGTTATGCATTTGTTTTTTATGCATTTACCTCTTATATTCTTATCATATACATGAAAGAAAATAATGTCAATTTTTTTTTATTTTTTACTTGACACTTAATGGTTTAGCGTATATAACCTGCAAGTCTTTTTAAAGACACTTAAAGACACCTGCTCCCCAGTAGCTCAGTTGGCAGAGCAATTGGCTGTTAACCAATGGGTCCGCGGTTCAAGTCCGTGCTGGGGAGCCAACACCACCCACCATATCCCGGTAAGTTTTCTTACCGGGATTTTTTTATTGATCTAATCCGGACCGAAAAGCAATTTCTCAAAGATAATTTTACTGCCTTTTCCCTGCGACTGTGACCGGCCTGGGCAATATGGTTGCCCGTTTCAATCAGGGTGGCAAAGGGGAGTACAAGGGTGGCCTGGGTCTCTATTTCAGCATTTATTTTTGTGTCCACCCCTGGCTTATTCCATTTATCATTATCCGGACCGCAGGTTGCCATGCCGGGGACCCCAAGCCAGACGCAGAGAATACTGGTATCCATAATCAATACTTTTCTCATGCCTTACCCCCCGCTGGTTTTAAGCGCAGCTTCAATGTGTCCCTGGGTTGCCATTCGACCCAGACTTCCCCCGGCCATCAATCTCATGGGAGGCGCTGCCCTGCCATCCTTCCCGGCAATAGAACATGGCATCGGTTTTAAACTTGCCCACCGGCTCAGCCCAGATTATTAATATGGTTGTATATTGATCTGATTGTGGTAGAATGCAGCGTGAAAAATATGAAGTGATTGAGACCAAAATGTCAAAGTAAAGCATAGTTGAATGAAGCAGACTTCACAGGGGTATAAAATTTTTGGATGAACGGAACCAGGCTTTTGACCATTGATGATGAATCCTATATTCGAAAGAGTATACGCTCTTTTTTTGAAGATTATGATTTTGTCGTGTTTGAAGCGGAAAACGGCAGAACAGGAATTGAAATTTTTGAAAGGGAAAAACCAGATATTGTCATTCTGGATCTGAGAATGCCTGAAATGGGCGGGCTGGAGGTGCTTGAAATTCTCAGGGAAAAGTCTCCGGATACCCCTTTGATTGTGGCTTCCGGAACAGGAAATGCCTCAGCTGTTGTTGAGGCCCTTCACCTGGGCGCCTGGGATTATATTTTAAAGCCGGTTCACGATATGGGTGTTCTGCTGCATTCTGTGAAAAAATGCCTGAATACAAACCAGCTTAAAAAAGACAATATTAAATACCAGGAACGTCTGGAAGAGCTCGTAATGGAGCGGACAAAGGAGCTCAAGGCAAGCGAGGAAAAGTACAAGGCTGTTTTTGAGTGCACAGGGTCGGCAAAGGCCATTCTGGAACATGATATGACCATCTCCATGGCCAATACCAAGTTTGCCAGTCTGGTGGGCCTGCCCGTAGAAAAAATCGAGGGAATAAGAAAATGGACTGAATTTCTAATGCCGGAAGACCTTGAAACAATGAAAGCTCTGTATGAAGAAAAAAGAAATTTCAAATCAGGCATAACAGATCAGGTGCAGCACGAGTTCAGGGTTGTAAAGGACAATAAAGCGATACGCTATATCTATGTTTCCATCGGGATAATACCCGGGACGGACAAATCTATTATTTCTCTTCTGGATATTACGGAAAAGATAAAAGCCGAAGAAAGATGGAACAGTCTTGAAAAGCAGCTCAGAAAGGCCCAGCGGATGGAGGCGGTAGGTACACTTGCAGGGGGAATTGCCCATGATTTGAATAATATCTTAAGTCCTATTCTGGGCTATTCAGATATGATAATGCGGGAGGCTGATCCCGGGGGAAGTGTTTTCCGGCGGAGCAACAAGATACTAAAAGCCGCCTGCCGGGCAGCCGATCTGGTCAAGCAGATTTTTTCATTCAGCAGGGCTGACGAAGAAAAAACAAAAGCCATTACAATTCAGCCAGTTGTCAAAGAGGTGGTAAAGCTGTTGCACGGCTCCATCCCCTCAACCATAGAGATTATTGATAAAATTGATAATAACTGCTGTTATGTGGAGGCAGATCCCACCCAGATCCACCAGATTCTTATGAATTTGTGTACCAATTCCTATCATGCCATGGAAGAAACCGGGGGGAAGCTTATCATTTCTCTTAAGGAATCTGAAATTTCAGAGGATAGTTCTTTAACGGACTTTCCTGAGATCAAAAAGGGAAACTATCTTTTTCTTGAGGTCAGTGATACAGGATGCGGGATAGAGGAAGGGGTTCAGCAAAGGATATTTGATCCTTATTTTACCACCAAGGAGGAAGGCAAGGGAACAGGCCTGGGACTTGCCATGGTTTACAGTATTGTTAAAAATTATTCTGGTGAAATCATTGTTAACAGCAGTCCTGGTATGGGATCTGTCTTTACCATTGTTCTGCCGGTAGTTTCAAACCATGAGCGTTTAGAAACAGATGGGTTCATTAAAAAAGAGTTTGACACTATGAGCGGGGCCCATATCCTTGTTGTTGATGATGACAGAGAAATTGCTGATATGTTAAAAGAGGGCTTGGAATCACTGGGATGTCTTGTCAGTGTTTTTTATTCCGGAATGGACGCTTTCAGCTATTTTACCGGTCATATGGATGATATTGATATGGTGCTGACAGATCAGACCATGCCGGATAAAACCGGCTTTGATCTTGCCATGGAAATGCTTGCTTTAAAACCGGATATCCCGATAATCCTGTGCAGCGGGTACACAGGAACAATCAATGCAGAAAAAGTAAAAAAAGCAGGCATAAAGGAGTTTGTTATGAAGCCGGTATCCCTGGATGTACTTTCAGACCTGATTCAGAAAAATCTCCGGGAAAATCACAAAGATTCTGGTAAAAAGAATGTATAATTAAGGAGAATTCAATAGAAGTATGACTCAAGAGAATTTTCAGGTTCTTGTTCTTGATGATGAGGTCAGTATTCAGCAGAGCATTGCTGCTTATTTTGAAGATGAAGGCTTTGCTGTGTTTTGCGCCTCAAGCGGAGAACAGGCCCTTGAACTTGTAAAAAAACACCGTTTTAATGGTGCAGTGGCAGACATACGGCTGCCCGGCATGGACGGAAATACCTTTATGCTCAAGGCGGCCCGGCTGCAGTCTGATATTCATTTTGTAGTGCACACAGGGTCCACAGACTACAGCCTTTCCAGGGAATTAAGGGCTGCAGGGGTTTCCTCCAGAAATGTATTTATCAAGCCAGTCCATGATCTCAGTATCCTTGTGAATGCTCTAAAAAATAATGCCCCGGGTATTTAAAAAAACGGTTTTGTTTTTTGGAGAAAAAATGAGCAGAATACTTAAAAAAATACTGATTATTGATGATGAAGCCTATATCCGGGAAAGCATGAAAAGTTTCCTGGAAGATTTCGGCTATTTGATTATTGAAGCGGAAAACGGGCGCAGGGGCATTGAGGTCTTTGTTAAGGAGAGACCGGATCTTGTGGTTTGTGATCTTCGCATGCCGGAAATGGACGGGCTGGAAGTCCTTGGCCATTTAACAAAAAATTTTCCTGAAATTCCTATTATTATAGTCTCTGGAGCGGGCAATATCGCTGATACAGTAGAGGCATTGAAACTGGGTGCCTGGGATTATATCATCAAACCGGTTCAGGATCTCAATGTCCTTTACCATGCAGTAGAAAACTGCCTTGAAAAAGCCCTGCTGAGAAGGGAAAAACAGAAATATCAAAAGGATCTTGAAAAGGCCCACGTGGATTTAAAAGATTCCTTTGACCGCCTTGAGCGGACACGGGATCAGCTGGTACAGTCAGAAAAGATGGCGGCTTTAGGTGGACTGGTGGCCGGGGTTGCCCATGAAATAAATACACCTGTGGGCGTTGGTGTGACAGCCGCTTCTTTTCTACAGGCAAAGACCAGTGAGCTGCAGAAATTATACAGGCAGGGTGAGTTAAAGCGCAGTGATCTGGAAGCCTATCTGACCACCATTGATGAGGTGGCCCATTCCATTCTAATCAATATGGAACGAGCAGCCAGTCTGATCAGCAGTTTTAAACAGGTAGCTGTGGATCAGTCCAGTGAGGAAAAACGTCTGTTTAATATAAAAACCTATATTGGCGAGGTGTTGTTGAGTCTCAGACCCAAGTACAAAAAAACCGGCCATGAAATAGAGGTGGACTGCCCAAAGGACTTTGATATCTACTCCTATCCAGGGGCCTTTTCTCAGATAATCAGCAATCTGGTTATGAATTCATTGTGCCATGGGTTAAAGGATACTGAAAACGGTAAAATTGATATTCATATCAGTCAGGAAAACAAAAATATTCTACTGATCTACAGGGATAACGGTGTCGGGATGACAGAGATTCAACAGTCAAAACTGTTTGAACCCTTTTATACCACCATGAGGGGGAAGGGGGGGACAGGGCTTGGCATGTCCATTGTATTCAACCTGGTGACCCAGACCCTGGAGGGTACCATTGAATGTCATTCAGCACCAGGAAAAGGGGTCGAATTTGTTATAAAATTTCTCAACTTTCCTCTGGCGTGAAAAAGGCTTTGGGACTCATGGAGATAGAAAACACAAACAGATGGTACCTTCATCCTGTATTTGTGTTTGCCTGCTCTATTGTGTCCCTGGCCACTGCTCTGGTCATCACCATTTACTGGTACATGGAGATAACCAGCGCCCTTGAGATCATTATCAAAAAGTTCAACATCGATCCCGGCCAGATTTTTCCTTCCAGAACAGGGATGCTTCTTATTGTTCTGACCCTTCTTATAACTGTGGTCTTGACCGGAATTTTTCTGGCCTTTATATACTACCAGCGGACGGTCAGTCTTTTCAGGCTTCAGCACAATTTTGTGTATAATTTTACCCATGAATTGAAAACCCCGGTGACGTCACTGAAAATTTACCTTGAAACTTTTCTCCGCCACGATCTGGATTCCACATCCGTTAAAAAATACAGTCAATACATGCTTTCCGACGTCACCCGGCTCATTGATAATATCAATGCGATTTTAAACCTTGCAAAGATTGAAAGTGCCAGTTATGGTGCAGAAATTGCCTGTGAGGACCTTGTGGTCAGAACTGAGGAGATTTGTCATAAAAACGGTACCCTGTTTCGAAACTGCACCATAGATATCACAAATCAGACCGGCAGAGAAATTGTCTGCCCAGTGAATATGCTGCTTTATGAGATGCTTGTCATGAACATTCTTTCCAATGCCGTCAAATACAATGTGTCTGAAAATCCAAGGGTCTCCATCTGTTTTTATGAGATCAAGAAAAAGGTAATGATAGATTTTTCTGACAATGGTATAGGAATTGAAAAAAAAGAGATAAAAAAAATTTTCAGGAAATTTTATACCACCACCAACAGGGAACCGTCCCAGGTAAAGGGAAGCGGTTTGGGGCTGTATCTGGTTTACAGCATAGCAAAGATTCACGGGTGGAGGGTTGTGGCAAAAAGCGCAGGCAGGGACGAAGGCGCTGTGTTTACAATCAGTCTGCCCGGTGAAGGATTTGTGAATGTAAAGGGGAGAACGCTGTGGAAGATGCTGAAAAAGAGCGCATCCTGGTCATAGAAGACGAAGCGCACATTGCAGAAGGCCTGAAATTGAATCTGTCCCTTAAAGGATACCATGTGGCGATTTCCTGTGATGGTGTTTCAGGTCTTGAAAAATGGAGAAAATGGCAGCCTGATCTGATTGTGCTTGATATTATGCTGCCCATGATTGACGGATTTTCTGTTTTAAAAACCATTCGAAAAACAGATGAAAAGATTCCCGTGCTGATTCTTTCAGCCAGGGGAAGTGCCGAGGACAGGGTAAAGGGGCTCCGAATCGGCGTGGATGATTATCTGGCCAAGCCCTTTGATCTTGATGAGTTTCTGCTGCGGGTCAAACGCCTTCTGGCCAGAAAATCCTGGAATGAGGGCGGCATTGAAAATAAAAAAGATGATCCAACTCTGTTTTCGGGAAACACATATACCTTTGGAGGCAATCATGTGGACTTTACCACCTGCAAGGCAGATTGCACCGCCGGCACCATCGTTATGACAGAACAGGAAATAAAATTGTTCAAGGTGTTTATTACCAACCGGGGGAAGCCTGTTTCAAGGGAAAAGCTGCTGGATGCGGGATGGGGATACTCAGGAGAGACCAGTACCCGGACGGTTGATAATTTTATGGTCAGATTCAGAAAGTATTTTGAGACCAATCCCAAAAAACCGGAATTTTTTAAAAGCAGGCGGTCGGTTGGGTATGTATTTGATCATTGAGATGAATCCGTGGGCCCATGTAAATCAGCAGGCCGGACCTGCTACCAGAGATACGGCATAATTGCTGTGGATGATGGTGGAAAAGACAGACACACTGACCTGTTGCCCATGGTAAAGGATTGTATCATCAATGATTTCTACCCTGTGAAGGCTTTCGTTGAATCCCAGTTTTATATATTTTAAACAGGCCTCTTTTACGGTCCATTTTTTAAAAATGTTACAGGGGGTAAGCGCCATGGTGTTGATTTCTTTTAAGGAGACGTCCGGCCATCCATTCCCGCTGTTTTTTCATCGATTTAAACCGGTTTACAATGTCAATTTCAGAATCTGACAAAAACAGGGGGGTAAAATCCTGTTTTTCAAAAAAAATGTTTTTGAATAAATTTAAACTATGGTAGCTTTTCATATGCAGCACCCGGGTCAGGGCAGTGGAAATTTTGAGAAGCCCTGTTTCAATGCCAGGCAGCGGGGCAGGGGTCAGCAGTGTATTGAGATTTACAAAATCCGGTGTCTGGGTCATAATTGATAAGTGTATTGAATCGCAGGGGTAAAGTCAACGGGTATTGTGTTTGCCCGTTTTGGACAATGAAAATTATAAATATTAAACATTTGATGATCAAGCTTTTTATACCTTTTTTCCAGGAACTGGATCCAAAAGTTCTCCAGGAACAATACATAAACGTTTGATCATCGTGAAACAATTGAGGACGGTATGGGGTCAGAACAAGGTGACGGTGCAAAATTCAGGCAGTTTGTGTCTTTTAGAATAGACGGGTATTTGATGGGAATAGATATTCACAGGGTGAGAGAAGTAAATATGCTGCTTGACATAACACCGGTTCAGCATGCCCCGGAATTCGTACGCGGATTGATTAATTTAAGGGGTCAGACGGTTCTGGTGTTTGATATGGGTGTGCTTATGGGAGGCCAATCAAGAATTTTAACGGATGACAGCCATAATATCATATTAAAGGCAGATGATGTGGGGCTTCTTGTGGATCATATAGGAGAGGTTGTAGCGGTTGAAGAAGATGAGATCGAGGCTTTGCCCGCCAATATGGACAGACAGACGGCCAATTATGCAGACAGTATCGTTAAGCTTGAAGATGAGCTCATGACAATTGTTTCCGTTGAAAAGGTTCTGGGTCAATCCAAAAGTAAACCGGCAAAGGAGTAAATATGGCAGATACAGGGGCAATCGATCTTAGCGAAGGCGTTGGCAGTGAGTTTGTTGCAGAAATCAGGGATGATCTGGAACTGCTTGAACCGGATCTCCTTGCCATGGAGGATGAACAGTCCAATGTGGATGCTGAACTGATAAACCGGGCCTTCAGGTCAATTCACAGTATCAAGGGGGGTGCCGGTTTCTGCGGATTTAAGGATCTGGGCATGTTAAGCCATTCAATGGAAAATGTATTGATGCGCATCAGGGACGGCCGGCTGCATATTGCCTCTGAAATTGTTGATGCGCTGCTTTCCGGCCTTGATAAACTCAAGCTCATGATCGAAGCCCTGGATACCGGTGACCCTGTTTCCTTTGAGGACGAAATTAGAGCCTTTGAGAGGATTCTTGAACAGAAAGAAAATATAGACCAGCCGGATAAAGACCAACCGGTTAAGGATCAGCCGGATAAGAATCAGCCCTGTAAGAATCAGTCGGATAAAGACCAGCCGGATAATGAACCAATGGGTAAACCCCATGGTGAACCTGGCGGGCCTTCCCATGACGTTGAAATGTCTTCTGACAAAGGTATGGCTGTGCTCATTACGCCTGAAGATTCTTTTTTCAGATCCAGATCCTTTCAGGTGAAAAAGGATGATGTCAAGGCAGCCCTGAGTGAGGGAAAGTTTATCTATGCGGTTCATTTTGATCTGGAAAGGGATTTTATCAAACCGAAAAAAGGTCCCGCAGATATCTATATTGATGTTGAAAATACCGGTGATATTCTTTTTTTTGATCTGGAGCGGAACACAACACTGGAACAATTAAAGGACCACTCTCTGGGGGTCCATCTTGTTGTGGCAACTATACTGGATTCAGAGTTTCTTTCAGAAGTGCTTGAACTGCCGGGAGATGAGATCTGCCTGTTTGATGCGTCTGCCTTGTCCCTGGCAGCTTCAGAGTCTTCATTTGATTCTGTATCAGAGGCTTCAGCTGCCCCATCAAAGTCTCCATCAGATTTATTGTCTGCCCCTGATTCTTCATTAGATACTCTATCAGATCTTGCATCAGAGACGGTATCAAAGGGATCATCAGGGGGGGCAATCTCTGATTCACAAACATCAGATCCAGGTTCTTTGGATCCGCCCAGGGGTCAGGACAATGAAGGGGTGGACCGCGGAGAAACCGATTTTCCTCAACAGAAGGCAGACCAGCCGGGAATAGTCCAGAAAAAAACAGGTGTTGAGGTGAAGAAGACCGTTGAAACCATACGGGTGAATGTAGATCTGATCACCAGACTGATGAATTTTGCAGGGGAGCTGGTTTTAAGCCGGAATCAGCTGCGGCCGCTGATTGAAGCCTATGCCCGGGAGAATGCAGATCTCAACAGTGTGATGCAGGATCTGGACATGGTGACTTCAGAGATCCAGGAAGATATCATGCAGATCCGCATGCAGCCTGTGGGAAAACTGCTGTCCCGTTTTAAGCGTATTATAAGGGATACGGCCAGGCAGCTGTCCAAAAAAATTTCCTATACCATAGAAGGAGAAGGGGTTGAGCTGGACAGAACCGTTCTTGAAGGTCTGTCCAATCCAATGACCCATCTTATGAGAAATGCCGTGGATCACGGCATTGAAACGCCTGAGCAGAGGTCAGGAAACAATAAGCCGGAAACTGGAATTATTTCTGTAAAGGCCTTTCACGAAGGGGGAAATGTTCACATCAATATTTCTGATGACGGCATGGGAATCGATCCGGAAAAGATCTGTTCAAAAGCAGTTGAAAAAGGGGTCATTTCAAAGCGCTTTGCAGAAAAAATGACACACAAGGAAAAAATAGATTTGATTTTCAGCCCTGGATTTTCGACTTCGGAAACCATAACCGATGTTTCCGGCCGGGGAGTCGGCATGGATGTGGTGAGAACAAACATTGAAAAGCTCAGGGGCCACATTGATATGGATTCCATTCCAGGACAGGGAACAACGGTCCAGATGATTATTCCATTAACCCTTGCCATTGTTTCAGCCCTTATTGTCGGGGTGGACAGATTCAGATTTGCCATTCCCCAGGTGAATGTCAGTGAAGTGGTTTTTCTCAGTGCGGCAGACCTTAAAAAAAATCTGGAAAAAGTGGGCGGCTCTGATGTGATACGGCTCAGGGAGAGACTGCTTCCCGTGATCCGCCTGAGAAATCTTTTAGATATTGATAGCTTTTATATTGATGAAAAAACAGGGCAAAAAGAATTTGACCGGAGAAAAACACTGGTTGACAGAAGGGATTCATCATCAGACAGTTTTTCCCGGGATTACCCGGAGGAAAAACAGGAAAAGCAGGAAAAGCAGGAAAAGGAGGAAAAGAGAAGCAATATAAATGACAGACGACAGACAGATGAAGGCGGGATGTATATTGTTGTGGTTAAAGTCGGGTTCAACCGTTTCGGTCTTTGTGTGGAGTCCCTTTTTGATAATGAGGAAATTGTTGTAAAGCCGCTTTCTGACCATATGAAAAGCTGCCGGTGTTTCAGCGGAGCGACCATTTTAGGTGACGGCAATGTGATTATGATTCTTGATGCATCAGGCATGGCAAACCATGCCAATCTGAGGTTTGCCGTTGTTAATTCAGAAGACCAGCGCCGGAAAATTCAGGAAGCGCAACGGGGCAGAAAACTGCTTGAGGGAAGAAATGTGATTGTTTTTTCCAATGCAGAAAACGAATTTTTTGCCATTCCCCTGAGCAGGATGGTCCGCCTTGAAAAAATAACCCCGGATTTGGTGCACAGGGTGGGCAGCTTGAAATACATGGCCTACCAGGACATTAGTATTTCTATTTTTAATCTTGAGGATTTCATTCCAGTCAATCCCTGCAGGTCTGATCTGGAGGCGCTGTATGTGATCATCCCCAGGGGAATGAGTGTAAAGTCAGGCATTATTGTGTCAAATATCATAGAGACCATGGAAGTGTTTCAGATAATCAAAAAGGATTCAAATACGCCCCCTGGTGTTGAAGGCACTGCTTTTGTTGACAACAGGCTGGTTCAGTTTCTGGATATGGAAAAAATAGTAAAAATGATGGAAGACAGGATCGTTTCATAAAGAGGAGAACAAATGAAAATACTTATTGTTGATGATAAAACATCCATTCGTAAGGAAATAAAAAAAATTTTAACCCAGCTGGAGTTTGATGATGTGACTGAGGCCGTGGACGGCAATGATGCATGGTTTAAGCTCAAGGCGGAATTTGAAGGCAGGCCGGCTGAAAAATTTGATCTTATTATATCTGATATGGAAATGCCGAAAATGTCGGGACTGGAATTGCTCGAGGCGGTAAGGAAAGATAAGATCCTGAAGGATATGCCTTTTATTATGGTGACCACGGTCAATACCAAGGATGTTATTCTGAAAACCATGAAACTTGGTATTCAGGCCTATATCATAAAGCCGTTTAACCTGAAATCGGTTGCAGCCAAACTCGTTCAGACTGGAATTTTAAAATAAGGAAAACACCATGGGTGAAAAATTCAACATCCTTGTGGGAGATGCCAATCCGGTTACCATGGATATAATGGCCAATGCTGCCGGCTCCCTGCCGGATGTTGATCTTGCTTCATGTGTGAGATCAATGGGAATGCTCAAGGTCAAGCTTAAATACCAGCGCCATGATCTTTTGCTCCTTGATTTTGATTCTGAAGAAATGGGCGGAGTTGGCGTAATTGACGTCATCCGGCGTATTGACCCTGATATCACCATTGTTGTTGTGTCTGATCCGGAAACAGCAGATCCGGATCTGGCGGTAAAAGCCCTTGAAAAGGGAGCCCATAGCTGTATTGCCAAACCGGCAAGGGACCGGGCAAAATCCTATAATGAATTCAGGCTTCAGCTGCTGACGATTACCGGCCTTTTAAAGAGCAGAAAATTTTTTTCAGGTAAAGCAAACACGGCTACCAGGAAAACTCAGATTCCCCAGGATAGAAAAACACCAGATCAGGCCCTGATTAAGGAGGAACAAAAAAAAAGGGCAGCAAGAATTACACGGGTCAGTATCATTGTGATGGCATCTTCCACAGGCGGGCCCGGTGCCTTGTTGAAACTGGTACCCCGTCTTCCCGGGGATATCGGGGTACCTGTTCTTCTGGTTCAGCACATGCCGTCTCACATAACCGGGTCCTTTGCCAGAAGCCTTGATGAAAAATCTGCAGTTGGGGTGGTTGAAGCGGCTCATGGTGATGAGATTTTTCCGTCAAAGGTGTATATCGCTCCGGGCGGCAGACATATGTCGGTTACCCAGCCGGATAATGCCGGCAGGCGGTTTATTGCTTTGAATGATGATCCGCCTGAAAACAGTGTCCGGCCGTCTGCAGATGTTCTTTTCAGGTCTGTTGCCGCATCCTTTAATGGCGGCATTCTGGTTGTTGTGTTAACGGGAATGGGAGATGACGGCAAAAAAGGGATACAGGTTATGAAGGAAAAGGGCTGTCTTTGTTTTTCTCAGACAGCCGATACCTGCGCGGTTTATGGCATGCCAAGGGCGGTAGATCTTGCAGGACTTTCAGATGATCGTATTCCTCTGGAACGTATTGCCGATCGAGTCGTATCAGTCGTTAAAAAAGGGGAACTGACGTGATAATCAAGGTAACAGATGAAGAATTCAATCTTTTAAGAGATATCATACAAAAAAAAAGTGGGATTCATCTGGGGGACAATAAAAAATACCTGATTGAAAACCGGCTCTCTTTACTGGCCAGTAAAGCCCAGTGTACAACATTTGGCGAGTTTGCCAGAAAGCTCAATTATGGTTTTAAATCAAAGGACCTTGAAGAAAAAGTCATTGAAGCGATTACCACAAAAGAGACATACTGGTTCAGGGATTTTTTCCCGTTTGAATATCTCAAAGAGGTGTTTTTTCCTTTAATGGCTGAAGAAATACTCTCAGGTAAAAGAGACCATATCAGAATATGGTCTGCTGCCTCCTCTACCGGGCAGGAGCCCTATTCCATTGCCATTACCGCCCTGGAATTTCAGAGAAAATTCCGGCTGGCCAAACCCATAGATCAATACCTTTCCATACTGGCAACGGATATTTCCCAGAAAGCCTTAACAAAGGCAGAACAAGGGGTGTACAATTATAATGAGCTCAGAAGGGGGCTGCCTGAAGAGTATATCCAGCGGTATTTCAAGGAAAAGGGGGCGGACTGGATATTGAGCGGGAAAGCCAGGTCCCTGGTTGAATTTGCTGTATATAATCTCCAGCATCCTGTGCCGGTGACGTGGAAGGATTTTGACCTGATCATGCTGAGGAATGTGATGATTTATTTTTCAGATGCCTTTAAAAAAAGTATTTTTGAAAAGATTGCCAAAAAACTTGGGCCGGACGGGATACTCTATCTTGGAACCGGCGAGACAGTCAGTGGGTATTCAAATAAATTTCAAGTGCTTGATTATAAAAAAATAAAATACTATAAAATCAGGCCGCAATAAACAACAGGGGGTACAGGGATGTCTTTTAAACTGGGCAACAGTATTAAATTTAAGCTCCTTACAATTGTAATTCTTGTCTTTCTATGCTCTTTTACAGGAATTCTTTTTTCTGTTATTACCGTCCTTCATGATATCTCAGCAGATATGGAGGCCAGGATTACAGACACCATGAATAAAACAAGTGAAAGGTCAGACTGTGTTTTAAACGATATGGCTGTTTCAGTTGATAAGATTCTCACAGGGCTGCAGGACAAAACAGTTGCGGATTTTTCAAAACGCTACACCCAGGATCTTTCTCAAATGGAAGAGCGTATAAAAATGAGTCTGGAACGTATGCTTGAAGAGGAAGCCAGAGCAATTACGGATCTGCTTAAAAGTGTTGCCTCTGCCATTATTGTATCTGAAGAATTCAACGATCTGGTGAAGTACAGCAAGGCAGCCAGTAAAACCAAATTTATATTGTATGCTCTTTTTGTGGATGAAGCGGGCAGTCCCTATCCCGGGTATATAGATCCTGCAGACCCCCAGGTGCGCTCTTTTCTTAACACCGGCAAGGGACAAACCGGTGTTGAAAAATTGCTGGAAGCCTCCGGTAAATCTGAAAATGTATTTATTAACCGGGAGCCCATTGAGTATTACGGCAAACCCCTGGGTTCAATTGTTATCTGCATCAGCAGACAGGGGATCGAACATGAACTGGACCTGATTTCGGGTATGTTTCAGGAGCAGATCCGTGAGCTTGAAAGCCAGATCAGATCCGTTCTGTCCGAGCACTCCGGAGAGGTAATCGCACAGATCAGAAAAAACTTCAGTTCAGTCACCCAGGAGAGTATCAAAGGCATGAAGCAGGCCGGTGTTATCATTGGCGAAGCCCTTGCCTCCGAAAAAAAGGAGATTCTTTTCAAAACCGGGATTCTGTCTTTGGCGGCCATTGTGCTTTCTATTTTAATTATAGGGGTATTGATTTCACGGATGTTAAAACCCCTTTCCAGGTGCGCGGATTTTGCTGGGGAAATTGGATCGGGAAATCTTAAGGCGGTCATGACCTTTACATCCTCGGATGAAATAGGGGTAACGGCCGAAGCCATGGGCAGTATGGCAGAAAAATTAAGGACCCTCATGGCAAAGCTTTCAGAGACTACCGGCACGATTTCAAACTCTTCAGAAAAACTTTCGGATATTTCCGTCAAACTGGCTGAGTCATCAAGCCACATGCAGGCACTGTCCGATGATACCACCCGGGAAACGGGAAATACTGCTGATAATATTAAAAATATTTCATCCTCGTCAGAAGAGATCAATTCCCAGATAGATGCCATTGCCCTTACATCCACCAATGTATCAAAAAGTGTGACAGATGTGGGGAAAAAAATAAAAAAAGTATCAGGAGAAACCACGTCGGTCTCCTCGGCAATAGAAGAAATGTATGCCTCATTAAACGAGGTGGCCAACAATTCCGGAAAAGGGGCATCCATTACGGAAAAGGCCTCAGACCAGGCCGCGGGAACCTCCAGTATTGTAAATGAGCTTGGGAAATCCGCCAATGATATTGAAAAAGTTGTTTCCCTGATCAGCGGTATTGCCTCCCAGACCAACCTGCTGTCTTTAAATGCCGCCATCGAGGCTGCCGGGGCAGGGGAGGCGGGCAAGGGGTTTGCCGTTGTGGCCAATGAAGTAAAAGAGCTGGCCAAACAGACATCCGGGGCCACCCTTGAGATTCGTGAGGAAATTGAACGGATGCAGACCAATACAAGGAATGCCGTGGATGCCATTGCCTCCATTGTTGAGGTGATTAATCAGATCAATTCCATTATGGGAACAATTGCCTCGGCCGTAGAGGAGCAGACCGCAACGATAAACGAGATATCCAAAAGCATCAGTTCTACTGCCGGCTCTGCTGAAGAACTCACGGTTCACGCGGATGATACGTTTCAGGCGGTAAGTGAAATTGCCTCCAGTATTGACCAGGTGGCCAAAGGCTCTGAGCTCATTGCAAAGGACGTTTCCATGGCCTCCTCGGCAACAGAGAATGTGCTCAGCTTTGCCACCCAGACAAACAAGGCAGTGGCTGCTTCCGCCATGGGCATAAAGGAAATCAGCACCCAGGCAGAGGATCTGTCATCCCTTTCCAGGGAATTGAAAAAGATTATATCAAATTTTAAAATATGACATATACAGGCTGTAAAATAAGACTTAATAAGTTATGCCAAATTTTTTCCAGCGTGCTGAGAACCATGGCAAAGCGCCGGAAGATTTATCACCCTAAAAAAAAAGCATAACCAAAAAATGGAGCTGCCCCAAAAAACCGAGGTGATTTTTTGGGACTGGTCCTGGAGGCCAACCTCACCGCCGCTACCCTGCTGGGAATGCCCCGCGGCATGTTGGTCAAGCAGCCGATCACCCGCTTCATCCTCAAGGAAGACCAAGACATCTATTACCTGCACCGGAAACAGCTCTTTGAGACGGGCGAGCCCCAGAAATCCGATCTGCGGCTGGTCAAATTGGACGGTGCATTTTTCTGGGCGCATCTGGCGGCAACCACCGCGCAAGCGGAAGACGGCGCGCGTGGTGCTGAGCGACATCACCGAGCGCAAGCAGGCGGAAAAGGAGCAAGAAAAATTGCAGGCACAGCTCTCCCAACTCCAGAAAGCTGAAAGCCTGGGCCGCATGGCTGGGTCCATTGCCCAGTCTACTTGGCACGAGAACAAAGCATTGAGTCAAATTTGTAACATGGCAAATCAGAGAAAAGAATACTACCCGGGTACTAATCTTCGATTAGTCTTTGTTGCACCGGATCATGCATCCGAAAATAGCTGAGGTCAGGATTTCTGAACTTACAACTCATCGCCTTTAACAGGTTTGCGATCAGCCACCTTGTCTAAGATTGCTTTCATATCATGAATATCAGCTCTTTCTGCACGATTTTTCAAATAATCTTCTGCCATAATAGCAGAAATTTTTTCAGCAATAGCAGATAAAATAAGCTGATTAATTGATACGCCTTCAATTTTGGCAATTTCACGTATATGTCGATGAATTGATTCTGGTAGTCTAAGACTTAACGCTCCCATTTTATAGAAAACCGGCATGAAAACCCCTGAGTCTTTAGCTCAGGGGATGAATTGCCGGACTCGCTAACCCTGAGATTCAATATATTTCCTTACGGCATCAATGGAAGCATTTCCGATTGAGCAACAAAAATATCCATCACTCCAA
>JAYEJJ010000126.1:0-3710 GCA_034660495.1 Thermodesulfobacteriota bacterium
GCCGGGTTTTATTTTGCTTAATAAAGTCAATCTTAGCTCTCCCTGTTTTTTGGTTAACCTAAATAATTTTATATATCTAAAAAAAATACAAAAAATAAAAACAACTTGCCTTATATAAGAAAAAATATCATGTGTCAATAAATTTTTTTTGGTATGATTAACTTTTTTTATAAACCACTATAGTTTTGCAGAGTAAGGGGATTTTTACCCTGGAAAAAGGGAGATTATGCGCTGTATGTAAGGGAATTATTTTTATAAGAAACACTCGTCAGAGCATTGCCATCAGTACTCAGCTAAAATCTTTCGTGCTTGTTGCGCCTGTCAAGGCATTGGTTGGGGTACCAGCCGGTTATAGTAGGGGGATTTATGCTGGGAAAAAAGGCTCAGGAAATTCAGAGCCCCGGGAATTTCAGAGAAATAGGAGGCAGGCAGCAGGAAAAGAATAAAAAAATGAAACACCCCTGAATAAAACCGGTTCACAGGTGTTTCATATCAAGAATCAGTAAAACGAAACCTTTAATTTTTCTGCATCGGTTTTTCTTATGGTGATATGATATCCCCGGACACCAATGTCAATATCTCCTGTTTCAGGGCTGACATTTTCCACCTCAATCAGACTTCCCGGGGTTATGCCGAGTTCTGACAATTTCAATTCTATGCCGTTATCACTTTCAAAACTGACAAGTCTTGCCCTTGCTCCTTTTTCCGCCCCGGCAAGGGGAAAGCTTTCGCTTAAAACATTGGCGCATTCCCTGGCATAGTCCTGAATATTATCAATACATTTTTCTGCGCCTTTATGACAGTGTTCCATTGAAAAATTATTGTCGCAGAACCGTTTAAATCCCTGGGTCCACTCGGTTCCGCTTCTGGGACAGATCCGGGTAAATTCCACAAAGCGGATAATTCTTTCAAGCACCTCGGGCGTAACTGCATGCTCCATTATGCAGGCTGCATCATCTGCCTTTTCCTCATCCTCGATGCAGAGAATTTCAATAATAAATTTTTTCAGGATTTCGTGGCGCCGGATGACATCCAGGGCCATTTTCTCCCCTTCTTCTGTCAGGGTGATCACATCATAGGGGGCATAGTTCAGATAGCCTTTTTTTGCAAGAGATTTTAAAGCGCCGGTTACAGAAGAATTATTCACCTCAAGTCGTTTTGCAATTTCCTTTACCCGTGCGGCCTGTTTATCTTCAATAATATGATAAATTGTTTCAAGATAGTCTTCAAGGCTTGCTGTTAATAATTTATTTTTTTTCATACGCTTTCTCCTGTCTGTAAAAATTCTTCCTGGTTGCACTTTTAATGTATTATAAGATAAGTATATAGAAATACAAAATTTGTCAAGAAATCAAAATATATTATAAGCAACAAAAGAAATTGGTATTCCAAAAGGTCTATTTGTTTAAACAAATAGAAACAGTGAGGGCAAAGGCCATGGACAGGATGTCTGCCTGAAAAAAAGCCGGGGTGAAAAAATAAGGGGGGGGGGAGCTATCAGGCCGTCAAATCATCGTATCCAGGATGCAGACAAGGATGGTCTGCTCAATGGACAGAAAATGACGGCCTGACACCTTGCCTCAGGAGCAAAAGGCAAGTAAACGGCATTTATACTTCTGTAAAATAAAATGAGCTGCTTAAAATTCCATGGCAATCTGAGTTGTCAGGGTATGGGCTTCTTCACCACTGCCGCCGTCAGATTCGTCATAATCCTCATCATAGGCATATTCAAGGGAAACAAAAATCAGGTTGTCAAAAAATCCCATGCCTGCCACGGCCATATACCGTGTTTCCGGGAGTTCCAGTGCAAGGGCTTCATCCGTGCCCTGACAGGCCACAGCCAGGGTAGTATCATGGCCTGCCGCATCAAAATTATACCCCAGTTCCAGATTCCAGGCCTCGGGCTCTGCGCCGCTCTGTTTGAAAACCATTTCACGGGGTTCAAATTCATCCAGTGCAGTGACATATTCTCCAATCAGGGTAAACCCTTTAAATCCCAGAACACCGCTAAAACTTATGCCATCCACATAATCCTCTATATCATCGGGAAGAGCATCTGAAACCCCGTCTGTATCGCCCAGGCTGCTGATATAGGATGCAGAAAAATCCAGGCCCAGATCCCCGGTTTCAAATGAATACCCGATATTGGCACCGAAGTTTTCCAGATGATCATCTCCGCTCTCTTCATCAATATCACCGTTAAACAGATATATTCCGCCGTAAACACCTGAATATTCAAATCCAAAAAGGACTGAAGTCTCCTGGGTTTCTGCAATTTCAAGGGTCAATGGATCTGACACCATACGGGTTTCAAACACCCCGAAAGGAACATACTGACGGCCCAGGGTCATAAAGATAGGAAACTTTTCTGTATTGCCAATGGTAATAAACGCCTCATCCACGCATATATCCTCGCCTTCGCCTTCTTCCCAGAGAAACAGAACATGGGAAGACACAAAGTCGTGGATCTGGGCATCTATGCCGAGCTCTGCTGTGGCCAGTTCAAAATCGCTTTCATCTTCGTCTTCATAATCACTGGTATAAAACCCTTCCACCTCCACCAGACCGGAAATACTGACTCTGTCCATAATATTTGAAATCCATTTTCTGTCTTCCTTTTTCTCCTGCGCCACACTGGACTTTAATCGGGTCAACTCGTTTTCCAGCCTGTCAATTCGCTGCGTCACCGGGTCTGAAGCCTGTGCGGTAAGCGCTGCACTTAGACAAAAAATAAAAATAAAAGCCCCTGTCCTGTAAATCTGCTGCATAAATTTCCTCCTGAATAATTTTAAAATTTAAAAAAAATACTGCCTTTTTCTGAAGCCTGACCTCTGACGGGTATAAAGGTCCCAGAAAATCATTTTGCTAATCTAATTAATTTTTTTATATTATATTTATTAGGCCTGCCAAAATTACAAGGTATATATAAATACTATTCGTCACCATGTCAAGCAAAAAATTTTAAAGACCGAAAAACCTTTATGTTCCGCCATGGCAGCATCCTCTGAAAGCTTTTAAAAATTTATTCTGATTATTTTTCCCTTGACACTTTTGCTCTGTTCTGATTTTTTTTTGTGTTGTTATCAAGGTGCTTTTAAAGCTTAATAGGGAATCCTGTGAAAGTCAGGAATGGGCCCGCCGCTGTAATCGCTGACAAAAGCCGCAGCAATGCCACTGTTTGTGAACAAAACGGGAAGGCGCGGTGATTAGGATGACGCGAAAGTCAGAAGACCTGCCTGGGAACAAAAGAAATTTTTACCGACTAATAAAAATTTCATATAATGATTCATATAATAATCAGGACAAAAAGGGACGCCCTGGATTGATACATTATCAGTCCAGGACTTTTTAATTTAATAAGGGAAAATAATTTTTCATGCACAGACTTATTACATCAAACCTGAAAATCATGCTCTCAGCCATGGTCTTTTTGCTTCTGGCGCTGCCCTATTACAACCAAATCCAAATTCAAAAGGGTGCAGTTCGTGGTATATAAAAACTATTAGAAAAAAAATACATTAATATTAAATAGTTAGATCTTGACAAATGAAAAATAATCAATATAATACTATCGAAATAACAGAAAATTGCAATAGGAATTTGTATTTAAACATAATAAAAAGAGGCATCCTTCATATCCTCACAAAAGTATAGTAGTCCCAGCATGACTTGATGCCGATTTTATTCATGCTTTCAGCGGAACTTAACCG
>JAYEJJ010000127.1:0-17026 GCA_034660495.1 Thermodesulfobacteriota bacterium
CGCTAAGCCACAAATCCATACACGACCCATTGTTTTTATTAGGTGGTGTATGGATTGTCCATATTCCAAACGTATAACTTGTTGAAATAACTAATTCTGATCTATAAACAATTTTGAATGACATTGGTCTACCCCCTGGGCATGGCAGTGGTGGATGCGGCCCTGTCCCGGCAGGGCCACCTGACAAAACAATTCGATCTTCTCTTTAATCAGGCAAAGGGACAGACCGGGCTGGAGAATACGATTACGTCCTTCATACCGGATATTGTGGGAATTTCTGTAAGAAATATTGACAATGTAGATTCCTTATCAGCCCATAATAACAGGTACCTCACAGGCATAAAAAAACTTGTCTCAAGGATTCGCAAAATATGCCGGATACCGATAGTATTGGGAGGACCGGCCGTTTCTATCATGCCTGGCCCTATACTTAATTTTACCGGAGCGGATCACTGTGTTGTTGGAGAGGGGGAGGTTGCCTTTAATCTATTGATAGAAAAAATTATCCAGAAAAAAAGACCACCCGCCGTCATAGGGCCTCTGTTTCCCCGCATGGCCCCCGAAACATTTATAAGTCCAAATTACAGAAAAATTCTGACAGATTATTATTTTGAACAGAGTGGAATGCTCAACTATCAGACCAAAAGGGGCTGCCCTTTTGAATGCAACTATTGCTCATACCCGCTAATCGAAGGAAAAAAAATTCGCTACCAGGTCCCGGAGTTTGTGGTAGAAAACCTGAAACGGCTTAAGAAAGATTTTATAATTAACACTCTTTTTTTTACAGATTCTGTTTTCAATGACCCCGCCGGCAGGTTTCTGGAAGTAGCTGAAGCTATGGTCAGAGAAAATTTGGGGATTAAGTGGGCCGCCTATTTCAGGCCGGATGTAATTTCCCAAAAAAATTTGTCCCTGCTTAAACGATCAGGCCTTTACGCCATGGAAGTGGGCTCAGACGGAGCCTGTGACAGAACATTGAAAGGCATCGGAAAAACCTTTGGATTTAACAGGATCATGGAATTTAATGAAAGTTGCATCACGGCTGATATTCCCTGTGCCCATTTTTTCATGTTTGGTGGTCCCGGTGAAACCATTGAGACAATTAACCAGGGGCTCTCCAATATTCAGCGGCTCAGACATACTGTTGTTTCCGTTTTTTCCGGAATTCGTATCCTTCCAGGCACGGGTCTTGCTGACATTGCCTTGTCCCAGGGAATCATACCCCCCGGAGAGAACTTGATTCAACCGAAATTTTATATTGCACCGGAAATAGACAAAACTGAGATGGATTCAAAAATAAAGCAGTCTTTTTTACGCAGAAAAGATCGTTTCTTCCCGCCAGAAAAAGCCGTCATGCGAATGAAGGCACTGAAAGTCTTTGGCTTCAAAGGGCTACTATGGGACATGATCCTCAAGACTTCTTCCGGGGGAAAAAAAACAAGGAGTACAAAGTTACATGGCATCACCTAATCACATATTACTGGTTCATCCCCTGGGATATGCACCAGAACTTGCCACCGCAGATGTCTCTCGTATGGCTAACATTATGCCCCCGCTTGGCTTAGCCAGCATTGCAGCAGTACTCGATCAAAATAAAATTTCAAATGCAATTATTGACTGCCACTGCCACCCTGATTCCCATACCCTGATTATGGATTATATTAAGAAAAAATCTATAGGATTCATTGGTTTTTCCTGCACAACATCTAGTTTTCTGGATGGAATCAGAATTGCAAAACAAATTAAACAGGTGAATCCGGAAATCCGGACGGTCTTCGGTGGTCCCCATGCTTCAGCTCTTAGGGAATCCCTGATGGAAACCTTTGAAGTCATAGATTACCTGATCATCGGGGAAGGGGAAGTCGCACTGACGGAACTTCTCTTTTCTTTGGGAAAAAACCTTGACAACATCCCCGGCCTGGTATTCAGAGATGCCCCTGGTCGGGTAAAATTTACAGGTTTCCGTAAAAACCTGCTTGATATGGACAGCCTTCCTTTTCCGGCTTACAAAAAGCTGGCCGGCTACCCCGGTGCCTATAAGCTGCCTATTTTTAACTACCCTAAAGCACCTAATTCCACAGTTGTATCTCATCCCGTGGTTGCCCCTATGCATGCTCCTATTGTGACAGATCTGTTTTTAAACGGACCTTTAGGTATAATTCAGCTGAATATTTATTTTCCCATGTAAGCTACCTGAACCGCGAATTCGGAATACGACACATTAATTTTTATGACGACCAATTTACTTTTCACAGGGAAAGGGTTGCTGAATTTTGTCGGAAGATGATACGGAAAAATCCGGGAATGACATTCAACTGTGCGGCCAGGGCTGAGCACCTGGATTTTGATCTTTTAAAATTGATGAAAACAGCCGGATGCTGGATGATAAGCCTGGGGGTAGAAACGGGAGATCCGGATTTACTGGCTCAGCACCGACAGAATCCGGACCTTGGGATACTCAGGGAAAAAATTTTTCTCATTAAAAAAGCTGGTATCCGTGTCAAGGCCCTTCTCATGATGGGTTTGCCCGGCGAAACAGAAGCCAGCATCAGGAAAAGCAAGGCATATGTTTTTAACCTGCCCTTTGATGATTTTAACCTCGCCAAATTTACTCCATTTCCTGGATCCCCCATTTACGATAGAATTAAGGATAAAGGATCAAACCTGGGCTGTTTCCACGAAAAGTGGGAAAAAATGGACTGCATGGAATTTCTTTTTATCCCCCGGCAAATAACAAAAAAACGTTTGGATGAACTATTCATAAATTTTTACAAAAGCCACTTCATGCGCCCCTCCGTTCTTTTGGGGTATCTAACTATGATATGGAAATCTTTTGATTCCTGGAAACGTATGTTGGCAGACTTGCCCGGTTTTTTAAAATTTGCAATGAAAAATAAGCGCATGTAAATCTAAAATTTAATTTTATATGAAAAAATCCAACTTTGAGTCCCCGATGCTTACCTTGAAATCCAAAGGAAGTCAAAGTTTTCCCCTTTTCCGGAAGTTAAAAAACAAAGCTGTTTAAAGGTTTAAAAGCATAGCTGACCGTAATTCCTGCTCTTTAGGCTATCTGGCAAAATTTTCTACAACTGTCTTGTTTAGGGCAGAGCACCACCGAGGACTATTACTGTTTCATTCTTTCTTTGATGTGCTGCTGGGTATACCTGATATTCCTGAAAGAAGTATAAAAAATAGAGACTCGGTTTTCAACTCAAGTTGAAGATAATTGCTGACAATTGAAAAAAATCTACCCCCAAATTAATATTGTGACTTTGAACGCTGAGTGTTATAAATCATTGAACTTTTTTCTGGAAATAATTGCATAATTCATTATTTGGCTGAGTAAAATCGAAAACTGGAGGTTCAAATGAAAAAAATATCAAGATTCAGTGTGTTTCTACTATTTATTACATTTTTGGCTATCAATGGTTGTGCAACAAATCGCGGTGTTGTAAACCTAAAAATACCAGAGAGTGTGAACACTGCTGAACCAAATGACAAAACAATTTACATTGAATCTGTTTTTGATAAAAGAATTTTTCAAAATAATCCTAAAACACAAGATATTCCGTCATTAGGATTTGGTGGTTCTGAAGTTGCAACATCTGATATCAAGAAAAGGGCAATTGCGAGAAAGAGAAATGGTTTTGGTAAAGCTATGGGAGATATCTTACTCCAAAAAGGACAAACTGTTGAAACAGTGATTGAAAATTCGCTAAAACAAGCGTTTATAGAAACCGGATACGAAGTTCTAAACAATAAAGAAAAAATTTCAAGAAACACTCTTATTAAGGGTGTTGAAATCGATCAGCCTTTTCTGAATAAAATCAGTCGGTTACCTCCATAATGATTGTTATGAGATAACTTCCTGAAATAACTAACAATACATGCCAAAATAGAGGGTCGATTTCAACACCCTTTTATTGTTAAAGCCACAATAGAAAAAATTTGGGGCTTATTTGACTCCAGGTTTCTGGGCATTAACTCTGTCATCAGACATTTCAACAAATATTGAATTAATATATGAAGGAAACACCAAAAAAACTGTAGCTGTCCATTCAGATGGTAAATATCAATTAGCAACAGAAGCGAACTGGATGGAAGTGGTGGATCTTTCAATAGAAAAATACATAAAAAAAGTTAAAGAAAAAATTTAACGCAATTTTATGTTTTTTCTGATATTTTTTTCTATTACTCGATCATCAAGTTTTTTGAATAGCACCGCCCCCTTTTTTGAATAGCACAGCCCCCAGCGGTTACCTTTCAGGAACGAGAACGACGGAGGAGTTTTTCCTTGCCAGGCTAAAAATCAAGGACCAGCGGCCACTGGTCCCCAAATAGCTTGATTGTCGCAACGCCTGGCAGGGAAAAAGTCTTATCTCCTTAGGTTCTCAATGTTCTTGACAGGCAACCGCTGAGGGCTCTTAATCGGCCCTTCCATAAAAACTTGATAACCGAGTTTAACCTTATACCTTTTTTATATGATTTATAGTTCATCGCAAATGAATTGATACTATGTTTATATTATATAAGGTAAGAAGAGTATCTTTTCATCTGCGAACATCTATAGTAGCTGATTAAAAGCCCTCAATTGTTGCCTGTCAGGAACATTTGGGGGCGGCCTCATGTTATTTTCATTGCTGGTTATGGGCGAGTCGATGATCATTACAGGCAACCGCTGGGGGCGGCGGTATTTAAAAAATTTGATGATCGAGTTATACAAAGGGAAAAAACAGCAGCACATGGAAAACGATAAGAAAAAACTGCTTGTACTGGGTGTGGGCAATACCCTGTTAATGGATGAAAGGATAGGCGTCCATGCGGTGCACACGCTTTTAAAGGAAACCTGGCCGGCAGAAATTGATTTTATTGACGGCGGAACCTTTACCCAGGACATTTTCTACCTTTTTCAGGCCTATGAAACAGTGCTGGTCCTTGATATCATAAGGGCTGGAAATTCCCCGGGGACCATATATGACCTCAGGGAAAAGGATCTGAGAAAGGATGAAAAACAGCGGTTGTCCCTTCATGACATTGATCTTCTGGATTCCCTTGACATGGCTGAGCTGACAGGAAACAAGCCTGCGCTTTTTTTCCTTGGCATAGAACCGGAAACCATAGACTGGGGCACAGAACTGAGCAATACCCTGGAAAATCGTTTCCTGACATACCTGGATGCAGTGCGCCTAAAAATTTCCGCTCTTGTGGAGGTGTAAATGGAATATTTCCAGGGAAATACACTGGCCGAAATTGAGAACCATTTGATTGAAAAACTCAGGTATGAATGGGAAGGCAATATAATGAACCTGAAAAGGCGTGCGCCAGACTTTGCCAAAACCATGAAAATGCCCTCAATTCTGCTGTCAGACATGAAATCTCTGCTGGGCCAGTGGATTTCGGAAACACGTGAAATCAGGCTCAGCAGAGATCTTGTCTTCAACGGCAGATGGGACTCTGTGTGTGAGGTGCTCAAACATGAAATGGCCCATCAGCTGGCATCCACCTTTCCCCAGTCCAGAAACGAGACTGCCCACGGAAAGACCTTTCTTGAATGCTGCCATGCCCTTGGCGCAAATCCCAGGGCTTCCGGTACGTATAAAACACTGGAACAGCGTGTGTTTGAAGAAAGTGATGATGAAAACGACAGGGTAATGATCAAGGTTAAAAAACTCATGAACCTTGCCTTGTCAGAAAACCGCCATGAAGCGGAAAAAGCAGCAGCCAAGGCCAATCAGCTGATTGCAAAGTACAATATTGATATTATTCAAAAGAACAGACCAAGGGAATTTGAATCCATTTACATTACCCGACCCACGCTCAAACGAACCCAGGCGCAACAACTGGCCAGCATCATTCTTGACGATTATTATTTTGTAAAACATATCTGGATCAGTGTGTACATGCCGGAAAGGGGAAAAACAGGCAGCATCCTTGAAATCAGCGGCACCCGGCCCAATATAAAGATTGCAGACTACGTGTTCCACTATATCCTGAACTATGCTGAAAAATGCTGGCAGGCCTACAAAAAGGAAAACCCCGGCTGCCGGAGCCGCTCAGGGTTCATGGCAGGTGTTGTAAGAGGATTTGACTCAAAACTGGAAGAACAGAATACCTTCAGAGAACAAAAACAGCCTTCAAATATCAATGAGCCCCACGCCCTTATAAACATTAAAGACAAGGCCCTTGCCCGGTTCTATCACCACAACCACCCAAGCATACAAACAACAGCTGTATCCTGCCAGTCAGCCAGTCAGACAGCGTATTTGTCCGGCATTGACAGGGGAGAGCATCTGACGGTATCCAAAGCCATCAGTTCAACTGGCACAAACAGCGGCAGACTTCTGGAATAGGAGAACGCAGATGCCCTGGCTGCCGGTTGTTGCCGGCAGGCTTTTCCCGATTCAGCTGGGCCGCCAATACACTGCCGTCCTGTTCGATGATGGAACAGGTGACGCGCAGGTGTCGTTCGCTCATGTCAAATTTTCAAAATTGAGGTCTAAAAGGTGTGAGACCTTCTTGCCTCTTAAGCGCCCGTTGGCCCAGCCTTTATTTTGGGAAAGAACTTCACATCTGGTAAATTTTCAAAATCTGAATCTTGTGTCCAGATTAGGCATTCATAAGATTTAGCAGTAGACAGAATAATACTGTCAGCCATAGGAAGTTTATACTGTAAGCTCAGCCTGGAAGCATTCATCGCAACACTTGTCGTAAGGTCTATAACCGTACCTTTCTGCATAGCGGCTATGGCTTGAAGTGCCTCATTTTCACTTGATTCGCGTAATACCACTTTGAATACTTCATAAATGGTAATCACAGGTACAATTAACGAGGCTGGATCTTGAAGAGGTTGAGCGAATTGATCAGCATTTGGCCCTCCTGAAAAATACTCAAGCCATCCCGAAGAATCAATGATATTCATAATCTGTCACCCTCACGTATGAATTCTGTATTGATTCCTTTGAGGAATCCTTTTAATTCGGATATATCTCGAACAGGTATTAACTCTATTCTTCCATTATACTCTATGACTTTCATTTTCTGGCCAGGGTGAAGTTGCAGAGCATCCCTTATATTCTTTGGAATGACCACTTGAAATTTAGGTGAAACAGTGACGGTATCCATGATGATTTCCTTATCGATAGTTTTTTGGTATTACAATACCATTATCGTTACCATTTTGTCAATATATAGGCCAACAATAATTATATATCATGACGTAAAACACAAATTCCACCTCTTTACCCAACCTTCACATGTATTCCTTATTGAAATGTTAACAAAAAATCAATATCACCCCGGATGTGCAACAGTGCATCGACGAGAGCGGGAGAGACCTGAATTCGATTATTTCTGGAAAGAGATTGAAACGGTTATGACGTGGCTGAACAGGACTAAGTCCTAAATGTTTTCAGTTTGTTAAACCAGACACTTTCAGCTGTTTCTTTGACCTCCTGATGCCGGAAACAGGACACCAGATGATCGTTCACCATGCCGGTGGCCTGCATGTGGGCATACATGATGATGGAGCCGGTAAATTTAAAGCCCCGCTGCTTCAGATCTTTGGAAAAGGCATCAGATTCTTTTGACGTGGCCGGCACCTGATCCACGGATGTAAAGGTGTTGACCTTCTGGCGGCCGTCCACAAACTGCCAGGCATACTGGTCAAAGGAGCCGAATTTGGCCTGAATGTCCAAAAAAATCCGGGCATTGTTCACTGCGGCATGCACTTTGAGCCTGTTGCGGATAATGGCCGGGTTCTGCAGCAGTTCCGCAATGGTTTCCGGCGTGAACCGGGCCACCTGCTCCGGATCAAACCCGGCAAACGCGTTTCGATAGCCTTCCCTGCGTTTCAGAATGGTCAGCCAGGACAATCCGGCCTGTGCCCCTTCCAGTACCAGGAACTCAAACAGTTTCTGGTCATCATGCACCGGTACACCCCATTCTGTATCATGGTAGGTGATATATACCGGATCTTTCAGACACCAGTCGCAGCGCTGCATAACTCCTCCCTGTCCCGGGATCTTACCCGTAAAAAATTGAAGGAAACCACTGGAGAATGATTCCCATATTTCACCGCGGCATATTAACAGGTCAGACGCTTTCTGCAGCAACAGGATTGTCAAGGATGCCGATTTTCTGAATTTCTGTTTCCAGAAAATCCCCCGGCTTGAGAAACAATGGCGGCTTTCTGGTAAAGCCCACACCACTTGGGGTTCCTGTTAAAATAAGGGTACCGGGCAAAAGAGTAGTACTTTCAGATATATAGGCCACCAGCTCGGACACACTGAAAATCATATCCGAAGTTGAACTCTTCTGAACAATTTCACCGTTGAGCCGGCACTCAATATCCAGATCATTGGGATCTTTGATCTCATCAGCGGTTACAATGCAGGGCCCCAGAGGACAGAAGGTATCAAAACTCTTGCCCCTGACCCACTGTCCGCCCCCGGCATGCTTCTGCCACCGTCTGGCTGAGACATCATTGCCACAGGTGTATCCCAGAACATAATCCAGGGCATTCTCCCGGGTCACATTTTTGGCCTTTTTCTTTATCACAACCACAAGCTCTGCCTCGAAATCCACCTCCGGCCCCCTTTTGCAGGCGCCTGGAATTTCAATGGCCTGTCCAGGCCCTGTAATTGATGCCGGATTTTTCATAAAAATTACCGGGTGCTCTGGAAGCGGCATTCCCGTCTCTCGGGCATGCATGGTATAATTCAGCCCGATGCAGAACACAGCAGGCGGCTCAATGGGAGCCAGGACCTGTTTCACCACTGCTTTTTTATCAATTATCTTACCCCCGTCAAAGATATCCCCTTCAATCAAAGAGGCTTTACCATCTCTGAAATCACATCCCAGAAGCACATTGCCGCTGTTGTCTATAAACCGTATAATCTGCATATAAAATCGTCCTTAGTTTTTGATTTTCTTAACCAGTGATCACTTTCTTATATTTTTACTCGGTTATCAAGTTTTTATGGAAGGACCGATTAAGAGCCCCCCAGCGGTATTCAAAAAACTTGAGGATCGAGATTTAACCTGATTTTCATGTTCTCGTTCCTGACAGGTACCCTTTCGGGGCGGGCCTATCTAAAAAACCTGATGTTCGAGTCTCCGGTTTGTTTTTAAATCCGGGTATTGGGCCGGTCAAAGACTTCCAGATATTTCTGGCACAGCAGTTTTTTTTTGATACGTATTGACTTTTCCCTGGCCTGAACAACGTTTTTGACTGGAATTTTATTATCCTTATACCATTGATCCGGATTGTTTAAAAATTCTTTAAGTTCTATTGTGGCCTCCTCAGCATTGCCGCAGGATTTAATCAGATTGGGGGTAAAGTTTGGCCCGTATTTCTTTTTGGAAATTTCTATAATCTGCTGCCTGGAAAACTCCCACAGCCCGTCCGGATCAAGAAGAATGACCGGCGCAAGGGGATTTTCATGCAGTTTCATGGATGTAATTGTAATGGACAATTCTTCAGCACTGCCATACCCGCCTGTATTGATAATGGGCAGATTGCTCAATTTCTGAATATGATCCTGCCGTGCCAGGCGAAGGCCTTCTTTATAGTTGATCAGCCCGTCACAGGTGGTCAAAGATTCCTGGTTTTCACCTTCAAGGTCTATGGCAACCCCGATGCTCATGATATTGTACTGCCGGGCAATATCGTTGGCTTCCTTCATCAAACCGGGACCGCCCCCATGGACAATGCCCATTTCATTTCCTAAGGCGGCAGCCAGCATTTTCAGCAGCCCGATGGTCAACCGGTTATCAGCTTCTTTTGTATGTGATCCGTAAAAGGCAAACCAGTAGCGCACCCTGTCAAAGCGGGGTTTATCATCTGGTTCCATAAAACAGCCATGGTAAAAGGTGTACAGCTTGTCAATATTTAAATCATACCTTAGAAATTCACAATCCGAATGCGGGGCATGGGTGACATGGATCATTTTTTTAATATAATCATCATCAAAGGAAGGGGTTGGGGTTTCTATTAAAAAAGTTCTAAGCCCGCTCCGCCTCAGGGCGTCCATCACTTCAGGAGAAGGAAAGGCATGGTCCAGAAAAATCCGGCTGTTCACTCCGCCCAGAGCAAACAGCTTGTCAAGGGTCTTCTGGTAGCTGCACTCAAGGACATCAGCACTGGACAGCCTGGGTTTGCGAAAGGTACTTTCAAAAATCGCATTCTTAATAATCTCAAGCTGTGCTTCCCCGTTAACATCGGTGGCCCTGGGGATCTGGATAAAATTCCCCTTGTTCAAAATCATTCCCAGGGCATTTTTTTCAATGGACCGAAACAGGGTCTGAATTTCAGAGGTGGTCAACAGATCATACAGGCGGTACCCGTTCTTTATCTTTATTTTCTCCAACGGCACTGTCAAAGGATTGTTTGCCCTGAAAAAACGAATCCTTACCTTGATATCTGACAACACCACATCATCATTGCCGTAATTGTACAATTCCACCTGCCGGTCCCGGAAGGTACGGAACGGATCCAGTATCCGGGCCGGCAGATGCTCGATATTTTTTTCTTCAGGGTCCACAATGACATCCACAACCCCTATGATATCTCCCAGGGAAATTTTAACGGCACCAACAAAAAGGTCCCCTTTTTTAAGACGGGCGCGGTTCAGGTCAATCTGAATTCTTGAGCGTATCTTGTTTAAAGCACTGCGGCCCTTTTTAATGACAGAACCAATACTGGTCGAATTGACGGCCCAGGGCTCAAACAGATACTGATAGGGCTCCAGCTCAACCTTAATAAAGTCACAGGGTTTCCCGGTGGCAGGGTCGATTTCCTCACAAATCTCAAACCCGTCATAATAGCCTTTATCCACTTTCCTGCCCACAAACAGCCTTTTGTGCAGATAATGGCGCACGTCATTCACCCGCAGTTCAGGATCCAGAACAGCAATGCGGCCTATCTCATCCCCTTTTTTAAACAAATCCAGGGGATTTTTTAAAAGCGGATTGAGATTTTCAATTTTCCCATCCAGAAAAAGACTGGCGCCTTCCAGAACCGGAAGGGTGTCAGGGGTTGAGCGGTCTGTTTTAATACCGATCTGGGCATTCCCGCTTCTGGCAGAAAAAATAAAGGGCTTTTGTTCCTGTACAGCACCTTTGATATAATCCGATACATGGGGGAAATAGAATTCAGCCATGACATGGTCCTGACCTTTGGACTTTTTGTGAATTTTCTGAATATATCCGTCTGAACTGATGATCTGTGCTATGGTCATATAAACAATTTCCTGGAAATGGTAGTGACAGCATCCATCATCTGCTCTCAACACATTATAAGAGAGTGATACCCTGTAAAAATGAGACCCCGATAGGATTTCTTGGCCTTGATCATCGTTTGGTCCAAATAAGTTTTAACTCCATATTGTATTCAGTGATAAAGATATGATAACAGTATCTTATGAAATATTAAATTCGACCAATCCCACAGTTGGCCGAAACGATGATCAAGGCCGATTTCTTTTTTGTTCTGACAATGGTAAAATCTAAATTATGCCAGTAAATACAGTCAAGTCTTTTACCCGGTGATCGGGTTTTTATATCTGATCCCTCACACTCGGTTATCAAGTTTTTATGAAAGGGCCGAGCGCCGCCCCCAGCGGTATTCAAAAAACTTGATAATCGAGTCACAGGTATTAAAAAACTGATCATCGAATATAATAAATCCCGATTTTAAAAAATGGAACCCTGAAAAATGACAGTGTTTTACACCAATGAAAAAGTTAATATATTCCTTAATCATCTGACCCAAAAGCAGGCCGATCTGGCCGTCCTTGTCCTTGCATCCCAGGGCATAAAAGCAGAGGCTGAAGAAAACAACGGTTTTTTCGACCTGCACATGGACGAGGAAAAAACGGCAGACGCCTGCACCATCCTTGAAACATACTATGATGAAAACACAAAACAGGGCTCTGATATTGGGCAGACCCCGCTGCCACGGCTGAAAAAAATCACTCCCCTGCTGATGGCAGCCGTTATCAGCATCATTCATATTGGATGCGTGTACACGGGATTCCACAGCAGGGCTGTCATCATGTTCGGGTCCTCGGGCCTTTATATCCTTCAGGGGGAGTATTACAGAATCTTTACGGCCCTTCTCCTCCATGCAGACATGGAACATCTTGCCGGCAATATTGCCGGCATTCTGATATTCGGCAGTCCCGTCTGCACCCTGACAGGGAACCTCAAAGGCCTTTTACTTCTGGCAGGCGCCGGGTCTGCAGGAAATCTGATCAATGCATTGATGTACAGAACCGCCCGCCTCTCCATAGGGGCATCCACAGCGGTAATGGGAGGTGCCGGCATTCTGACTGTCCTTCAGATCAAAAGAAAGGCATCGCTTAAGGGACTTAAACCCGCTGTTTTTTTACCCCTTGCTGCAGGGGCCGCATTGGTCGGCATGCTCAGCGGCGGGGAAAACACAGATGTTTCCGCCCATATTTTTGGATTTATATCCGGCATTGGCATTGGATTTTTCTGTGACCCCACCACATAGATTTCAATTTCCCGGAAAAAAACAATACCACCTAATTCCTAACACTTAACACTTAACACTTAACACTTAACACTTAACACTTAACACTTAACACTTAACACTTAACACTTAACACTTAATTCCACCTTCAAAAACAAGAACCGCCGGCCCTGTCTTAAAAATATGGTTACTGGTCCTGTCCCATTGAATGTCAAGATCTCCTCCGGCAAGATGGACCAGGGCGCTGTCTTTGGTTCTTCCTGTAATATGGCAGGCAGCCAGTGCCGCACAGGCGCCCGTGCCGCAGGCCATGGTTTCTCCGGCACCCCGTTCCCAGACCCGCATTTTGATTTCCCTGGGATTTAACACCTCAACAAATTCCACATTGGTTTTTTCCGGAAATTTTTCATGAATTTCAACCGCTCTTCCCTGTTCTGCAACATTGACTGTACTGACATTGTCCACAAAAATAACGGCATTGGGATTTCCCACAGAAAGGGCGGTTACGGATATATCTCTGTTATTGACCTGAAGTTTTTTTTCAATCACTTTGTCTTTATCAGAAACAAAAGGAATTTTTTCAGGTTCAAAACAGGGCGCTCCCATGTCAACCCTTACCCTGGCAATCCCCCGGGCATCATGCTCGATTACGTGGGCAGCAATTGTTCCTGCGCGGGTTTCAATATGTATGACCGGGGTTTTAACAATGCCCCGGTCCATAAGATAGGTGGCAAAACACCTGATCCCGTTACCGCACATGCCGGCTTCAGAACCATCTGCATTAAAAATTCTAAACTTTATATCATGGGTTCTGGAATCAAGAACAATTAAAATGCCGTCCCCTCCTATGCCAAAATGCCTGGAACACAGCTGCTTTGACAATTCCTCATAGGAAACCCTGCTGTTTATCTCCCCGGATCGATCGTCAATTACAATAAAATCGTTTCCCAGTCCATGCATTTTGGTAAACGCTGTTTCCATTTTTTCCTCCACTAAGGGCCATGATGCACAGCAGCTCAGCAAAACATGAAACTATCTGAGGGCTTGACGGAGTGCATCTAATCTCTTGATAAGGTAATATCTCATCTGCATTGATTCAGGGTTTTAAAAATCGGATCAGACAGAACGTCTATCTGCCATTGTCGAATATTTTTCATTTTTTCCAGGTCTTCAAAGGATCGAGGCGGGTCTGCGGCAATGGCAGCAATCAGGGCATTATTGATCAAAAAACCAGGTTCAAGGCCTGTTTTTCTGCTGACCAGGGTCCGCATTTCCTTTAAAGCCTTTATTCGTTCAGACACACCGGGATCAGGCTCTGCGGCTCTTTTCCTGGGATACGCGGGCAGATCCCTGTCTTTCATTTCAAGTCCTCTGGAAATGGCAGTTAAGCAGGCTTCTCCATACATACCAATCTGTCTTCCGCTTAACGCTCCTGAATTTTTCAATCCTGAAATTGAATCCGGTTTTTCCTCGGCAAGTCTTGAAATGGCTGAGGCGCTCATCACTTTAAACAGAGGTCTGTCCTTTTCTATGGCAATTTTTTCTCTCAAATGAAGGAGGCTTTCCAGAACAGCAAGGTTTTTTCTGCTCATTTTGCCTGCCCCCTTAAATTTCAAAAAAAGCGGTTCTGTTCCGTTGTTTTCAAACCTTACCCCGGCCTGAATGGCAAATTCCTCCTCTGCCCAGGCCAGCCTGCCCTTTTTTTTCAACTGATCCGTCAAAATCTCGGAAAGTTTAACCAGGTGAAGCACATCAGTAATACTGTAACCAATCATCTCCTTTGACAGGGGGCGTTTTGACCAGTCTATCTTCTGAAATCGCTTATCCACATCCAGATTAAAATACTTGTGCAGCAGAGCGGCCAGGCCCCGCTTATGAATACCGAGAAATCTGCAGGCAATTTCAGTATCAAAGAGATTGTTTACCAGTATGTTAAAATCCCGGTCAAGACTTCTTATGTCAAAATCGGCCCCGTGAAACACCTTGGTTATACCGGGGTCTTCAAACACCGGACGCATGGGTTCAAGTGAAACCGGCGCCAGCGGGTCCACAAGAAAAGGGCTGCTTGAATCTGCTATCTGTACCAGGCATACCTTTTCCTTATAGTGGTACATTGAGTCTGCCTCAAGATCCACACCAAGCTGTTTTTCATTTTTCATAGATTCGCATTTTCTGTTCAGTTCATTCTGTGTATTAATCAATGTATATTCAATCATTTTTTTCTTGACCGTTTCAGGGAGTTCCCTTAAAATTAGTTTTTTTTTATAAAACATAAGATATTAGAGTGTTTATCATAATACCTGTAGAAATTAAATATGAAATTTCACTGCAGTATCTCTACTTAAATTAACTTGATCCTCTTAATCCACAACCCAGGGATTAAGTGCGAACAATAAAACTGGATAATAAATTGATCACCATAACACTTCCTGACAACAGTATAAAGACTTTTAATGAATATCCCGACGGCGCAGCTGTGGCAAAAAGTATTTCCGAAGGATTTGCCAGAAACTGCGTTGCCGTTGAAATTGACGGCAGATATATTGACCTGAACACCCCTTTAAAAGAGGACTGCCGTATAAGACTGATCACCACCAGAGACAAAGAAGGGCTTGATATTCTCCGCCACAGCTCTGCCCATGTTATGGCTGAGGCGATTCAGAACCTGTACAGGGATGCCAAACTGACCATAGGACCTGTTGTTGAGGATGGCTTTTACTACGATATTGATATGGAAAGCCTGTCAAAAGAGGATTTCCCGGCCATTGAAGCTGAAACGAAAAAAATCATCAAAGAAAAAAAGCCGTTTAACCGCAGGGAAGTGTCAAAGGAAGAAGCCCTTGAAATATTTAAAGACAATCCCTATAAAACTGAATTGATCAGTGAACTGAAAGACCAGACCATCAGCCTGTACACCCAGGGTGAATTTACCGACCTCTGCAGGGGGCCCCACCTTCCCCATACGGGAATGATCAAGGGGTTCAAACTGATGAAGGTGTCTGGCGCCTACTGGCGGGCGGATCAGAACAACAAGCAGCTCCAGAGGCTCTACGGCACGGCTTTTTTTGACAAAAAAGAACTTAAGGCCCATATCCACCTCATTGAGGAAGCCCAGAAACGGGACCACAGAAAACTCGGAACAAAACTTGATCTTTTTTCTTTTTACCAGGAAGCCGCGGGTATGCCTTTTTTCCATGCAAAGGGAATGGAGATGTGGAATGCGCTGCTGGCCTACTGGCGCAAAGAACACAAAGCTGCCGGCTATGTGGAGACCAAAACACCTGTCATGCTCAACCGCGCCCTGTGGGAAAAAAGCGGGCACTGGGAGAATTACAGGGAAAATATGTACACATCCATTGTGGATGATGAAGAGTATGCCATAAAACCCATGAACTGTCCCGGCGGCATGCTGCTTTACGGAAGCCGGTCCCACTCCTACCGGGATCTGCCCATCAGGGCCGGGGAAATCGGCCTGGTACACCGGCACGAACTTTCAGGTGCCCTGTCCGGCCTGTTCAGGGTCCGGGCCTTTCACCAGGATGATGCCCATATCTTTATGACTCCGGATCAGATTGAAAGTGAAATTTTCGGTGTTTTGAACCTGACGGAACGGATTTACTCCAAATTCGGCCTGGGCTTTCATCTGGAGCTGTCCACCCGGCCCAAAAAATCCATCGGTACGGATGACCAATGGGAACAAGCCACCCAGGGCCTTGAAAATGCCCTGAAAAAATACAACAAAGACTATATGATCAATGAAGGAGACGGGGCCTTTTACGGGCCCAAGATTGACATTCACATCAAGGACGCCCTGGGAAGAACCTGGCAGTGCGGAACGATTCAGCTGGACATGTCCCTGCCCGATCGATTTGATCTCACCTATAAGGGACAAGACAATGAAAAGCACAGACCCATCATGATCCACAGGGTTATATTCGGCTCCATTGAAAGATTTTTCGGCATTCTGGTGGAACATTTTGCAGGAAAGTTTCCCCTGTGGCTGGCACCGGTCCAGGCCGTGCTGCTGCCCATAAACGACGATCTGGTGGCCTATGCAGAAGAAATAAAAACCAAACTGGAACAAAAGGATATCCGGTGCCAGGTAGATGTCAGGACAGAGAGCCTTAAAAAGAAAATCAGAGAGGCCCAGATCAATTATATCCCCATGATCATAACCATTGGAGAAAAGGAAAAAACATCTTCCACCCTTTCCGTCAGAACCCTGGACGGCAGTGTAAAAATGGGCCTTTCCATGGAGGATCTGCTCAAACCGGTGCTTAGTCACATAGACGAAAGACGGCTTGTTCATGATTTCCTGAAATGATTTCCTGGCGCTTATAGGATTCTTTCATATAACCATCATGAGCTGATTGCTCACAACAAAAGATGAAACAGAAGAGCGCCGCCCTAGGGTGTAGAATTTACCTATATTCTATGATTACTGATTCCTGACACTTTTTGCCAATGAATTTTTTGAACAAACATGGGATAATCCTCCTTCTTAGAATAAACAAAAAAAGAATGAGGAGAATT
>JAYEJJ010000128.1:0-3670 GCA_034660495.1 Thermodesulfobacteriota bacterium
GATGGTCCGGCAAGTTCAGGGGAAAGATTTCCAAGATTTGCCAGATGAACAATTCTTCTTGGATCGAGCCCCCCCGGCACCAGGGATACCGGGCAGGCTGAGGTACAGATTCCGCAGGCGTAACACTGGGTGGAAAAAGAGTGTGGATCGGCCGGGTCAATAGGTTTTTTTACATCAATTACCGGATATTGCTCTCCATGCTTTACAGTATTGGCCATTTTATAGACTCCTTTGGTCCTCAATGTTCCTGACAGGCAATCGCTGGGGGCGGCGCTCGGCCCTTCCATAAAAACTTGATAACCAAGTTTCAGGAACCTTTGCAAGGCACAAAGTGGCCGAAGTTATGATTAAGCCCCTCTTTTTATTCGGTCATGACCGAGGCAATCACTTTTTCAAACTCCTTTATTGAAAAGGGTTTTAAGACCCTTGCGTCAAACCCGTAAAATTTATAATCTGATATCACCGGACTGCTGGGGGAACCGGTTACAATTACAGATTTACCGTTAAACCCTGACTGATGCAGCCTGTTCAGGGTTTCAATCCCGCCGCTGGAATTTTTGATATTCTGGTCAAACAGGACCAGGTCTATTTGAACATGGTGCTGACAGGCATATTCATAGGAAAACTGCGCTCCCATGGAGTTGCCTGTGGCAATCACGGCATAGCCCAGTCTTTCAAGGAGTCGCTGACTCAATGTTCGAACGCGAACGCTGGGCTCATCATCCATGATCAGAACAATGGGTTTTTCAGGGTGAAGGGAGTCAAACTGTTCCCGGACAAGACGTCTCTTCATGGCGCATGACGGTAAATTTATAATTACCTGTGTGCCCTTATTCAATCTGGATTTTATGGCGATGCTGCCCCCATGGTTTTCAACCAGGGCTTTCACAACTGAAAGTCCCAGCCCCCTCCCCTTTTGAGTGCCCAGCCCCTTGGAATAAAAATAGGGATCAAACACTTTTGGTACATCTGAGGGGGCAATCCCTTTGCCCGTGTCTGAAAATTTAATTTCTATACTTGATTCACTGGGACACCCCACGCCGGAACAGGGTATCTGGTTTAGCGCAATATCAAGATTACCGTCCTGAAAGATCTAAGACAATCTAAAATTATCTATCCTTTTCTTCCTGTTTCACAGAGGAAGTTTCACTGAAAAGGAACTTTCAGCCAGAGCTACGTTCTCCACAGGCTTAAAATCCGGTGGGACTCACCGTATGAAAACAGAATACTATAGGAATATAGCTAAGTAAAGAGAAAAGAGTCGGAATTAATACAATATTTTAGAGAGCAATTATAGTAGTCCCAGCATGACTTGATGCCGATTTTATTCATGCTTTCAGCGGAACTTAACCGTGCGAGCAGTAACTTTATGTATCAGGTCATTCAAGGACATCTATAGCTGAGGTTAGAATACATTATGCTATATTATGGTAGATTTCTGACCTCAGTTACGAACCCCCCGAGGGCATGGATTCCACAGCATTCAAAATAATATTGCGAAAAACGGTTTCCATCTGTTTCTGATCCATTTCAACAGTCAAGGGCTCTTGACACAGGCTCAATGAATATTGGATTTTCCGGGTTTCTGGCACTTCCTCAAGCACAGCCCGCAGGATACAGCACAAGTCAAACACAGACTTCTCAATATATCCTTTCTGGGAAAGGGTCAGAAATTTATGGGTTAAAATCCTGGCCTGTTCACAGGCCTTTTCAGCTTCCTCCAGGTATTGGATTAAGGAGCTGTCTGCTACATCCTCTTTTAAAAGAAAAATATTTCCCCAGATCACTGACAAAATATTGTTGTAGTCATGGGCAATGCCCCCTGCCAGTAAATGAAAGGCCTCATTTTTTCGAGCAAAGACAGTTTCCTTCTCCCTTTCTTTGACATCGGTGATATCGCGCACAACATGAACCACATGCGGTTCATGGGAAGTGGAAATGATGGGATGAACAGTTGATCGAAGCCACCTGCCGTCTTTGTGTTGAAATTCCATAATTTCCATTTGCCGGCTTTCAAATGCCCGTTTGACTGGGCAGTGTTTATAACCCATCTTTACCAGTTGTGAATATTGTCAATAAAAACAGCAGGTTAAAAATTGTGCCAATTTGTTCAAATATTTAATAATAACAGTTGGTTATACAAGTTACGTCTAAGTAACTTCAGAACTCCTGACCTCAGCTAATTTTGAATGCATAATCATTTTCTATATATAGTATTTTTTTTTAAAAACAAAGACAATAAGCACAATATATGGTATTTGTCTGGTTTTTTTATGCATTTAAAATTACGATCCTAAATTTGAATATTTTCAGTTAAAACAATATATTAGGTTTGTGGTGTCAGGAGCTCTGAACTTAGACATAACGCCAATTTTTGCTTTATTTATCAGCGGGTTACGCTAACAATTGTCAGTCTAACAAAAATGAGTATAACATGCTGAATTTATTGCCATTGTTTTGCAAGTGGTAAAGATGGGTTATAAGGGCCATCTGTCCCATGGAAAATCTCAAAGCATGGTTTCCCAATGACCTGATCTACGGATGTTCCTGAAAAATATTGTACGGATTTGTTCGACCGTATGATGCAGAATTCTGAGTCAAGGATTGAAACCCAGTCTGGAATGGCATCAAGAGTTTCTTCCCACATTTTTTTGGACTGTAAAAGAGAGTCTTCCAGCTGTTTTCTTTTCGTAATATCATATCCCGCTACAGTGGCCCCTTTTATCTGACCCTTGTCGTCATGGGTTAAGCGCATATTCAAAAACGCCCAAAAGGTTTCTTTGTTTTTTTTCTTAATCTCTAGTTCAATGTTTAACGGGGCTGGTTTGCCGGCCAGGATGCGTTAGACTCTTTCCTGGAATTTATTAAGAACGCTCTTTCTGGTCAGCATTTCTCCTATATTTTTTTGAAGGAGTTCTTCTTCTGTGTAACCTGTTGATTTGCAAACAACTTTGTTAACCGACAGGATCTTCTGATGAATAAAATCAATTTCATTCAGACCGGTGGGTGCATTTTGGATGTATTTGCCGTGCTCATCATTTTTTCCCAATTAAATTTGTCCTTTTGGTTTTGAAAGCGCGATTTGTATTGCTGTGGGGTGTCTTTTTTATGCATTTTTGACCTCATCCAGGACCTTAAGGTATTCCATACCGGTCATAAGGGGGGCGGCCTCAACAAGGGCGTCAAGTTCTTCCCTGGAAAATTCGATTTCAGCATTGTGACGCTGCTGTTCAATATCCGGACAGGTTTTAAGCTTTTCTATAAACGCGCGGGCGACCCGCCGCCAGACGCGGGCGACCCGCCGCCAGAAATCAAGGGAAGGGGAAAGGACAATGCTGGTATCTGAACAGCCGAGAAAAAGAAGCCACTTTTGATCACCACTGAGATATCTGGCATAAATGTCATGGTTGAGCTTCTGCTGCTTTTTGCCAAGCCTTGTCCCGGCATTTTCAAATGCAGGGGAAAGGTCGCCGGTGGGCAGGATGTCCACCACAAGCTCCCGGGTTGTCTCCATGTTTAAAACACCTTTGAAAAAAAAATCGTTAATACTCGATCATCAAGTTTTTTGAATACCGCCGCCCCCAGCGGTTGCCTGTCAGGAACGAGAACGACGGAGGACTTTTTCCCTGCCAGGCTAAAAATCAAGAACTGCGGCCACTGGTCCTCAAAC
>JAYEJJ010000129.1:0-3668 GCA_034660495.1 Thermodesulfobacteriota bacterium
CGCAGTTCTATAGCGCAGTTCTTGATTTTTAGCCTGGCAGGGAAAAAGTCCTCCGTCGTTCTCGTTCCTGACAGGCAACCGCTGGGGGCGGCGGTATCCAAAAAACTTGATGATCGAGTGACAATACATGATGCTGTTTAAAATCAGGAGTAAAAAATGTGATCGGTACTGCCTTTTTTTCATTTGCTAAATACAAAGAAGTCCTCAGAATCAGTCTTCCCCTGGTCGTGAGCATGGGCGCAACAACTGTGATGGAGTTTACAGACCGGATTTTTCTGGGCCGGTATTCCCTGGATGCGCTGGCTGCCTCCATGCCGGCAGGAATTACTTCTTTTCTGTTCACCTCTTTTTTTCTAGGCACGGCAGGATATGTAAATGTATTCATTGCCCAGTATATTGGCGCCCATGACAACAAGGGGGTTGGCAGATCACTGTGGCAGGGGATTTATTTCTCAATTATCGGTGCTGTTCTCATGATTCTTTTATCACTAACAGCCACCCGGTTATTTGCATTTATCGGCCATGAACCGGAAATTCAGACACTGGAAGTGATTTATTTCCGCATATTGTGCTGGGGTGCAGGCGCCGCCATTCTGGGAACCACACTTTCCTGTTTTTATTCAGGCAGAGGATACACAAAAAACGTCATGCTGGTCCATATCATTGGAACGCTTTTTAACATTCCTCTGGATTATGCCGTCATAAACGGGGTGTGGGGATTTCCTGAACTTGGCATTCAGGGGGCGGCCCTTGCCACGGTATTTTCATGGGTGCTTATTGCATTGATTTTTATTTGTTTGGTTTTCAAAAAAAAATACAATGAACGTTTCGGGGTATGGCGCTGCAGAAGGTTCCATCCCGAGCTTTTCATGCGCCTGATGAAATTTGGAATACCTGGCGGGGTTCAATTCTTTCTTGATATTCTTGCGTTTACTTTTTTTATTCTCATTGTTGGACGATTTGGGAAAGAGGAACTGGCTGTCACCAATCTGGTCATGTCCATAAATTCCCTGTCCTATATGCCAATGTTTGGTTTTTCCCTGGGGGTTTCCACCCTGGTCGGGCAGGCCATGGGAGGCGGGAACCCTGATTCAGCAGTAACTGCGGCCAATTCAACGGCGCATATTGCTCTGTCTTATGTGTTCGGGCTGGTCCTGCTTTTTGTTTTTTCCCCCATCCCCTTAATTAAACTGTTTTTACCCCCTGATCTAAGCCCGGGGGAGCTGAACCGTATCATAGAAATGGGAGTCATTCTTTTAAGATTTGTGGCTGCCTATCTTTTTTTTGATTCCATTAATATCATTTATATGGGCGTTCTAAAAGGTGCCGGAGATTCCAGGTTTATCATGTGGAGCATGGGTCTTGCCGCTGTCCTGTTTTTATTTATTCCGGTCTGGACAGGCATAACAAACTTTGGTATGGGGCTTTATTTTTCATGGACATGTATTACCATTTATTTGTTTATGCTCTGTCTGATGATTTTTACAAGATTCTATAAAGGGAAATGGAAAACCATCAAGGTGATTGAAACGCCCCATTCCCCTTTCTGATAATTTATCTGAGCAATCCAAGCTTTTCCAAAGGCCGGAAAGTCACGCATGTTTCCGGCAATCATTGTTCCGGTATTGATCTGGGGTGTCTAAAAACCCCGCTTTTGAGCCCCTTTTTTTGTTCACTTTTTGGGCCTGGTAAAATTAGCTGAAACACTTGCTCTGTCTACCTTTACAGCAAATTAAAGAGGCCCAAAAAACAACTATAGATATCCCGGCATGATTTGATACCATCACTATTAAGATTATGGTGTAATGAGTATCAGGTCATTTCAGGACTGAAATATCATTCGAACAGATTTAATGTCAAGAAAATAGTATCAAGTCATGCTGGGACTACTATAACTCGATGATCAAGTTTTTTGTAAGTCGTTGATATTATTCAATTTATAAAGACCCACCATAATCATGGTACATTTTTTGTTCTTCAGCAATATCAGCTACTTATGATTTTAAATGAAATATTTATATAAAACCGCCTCATTTTTACCCCCAGTGTTTACAGGGTTCGAGAAAAAACTTGATAATCGAGTATAAGCACAAACGACACATTTGGACGCCCCAGTATTGATCCCCACGCGGCAGTAAACAGGCTCAATGCCCGCCTGCCGCCACTCCTGCCTGAGTTCTGCCAGACGGCGCTGCATATCCAGTCCTGCGGCCACGGCCCGGTCTGCATGATCTTCGCAGAAAAGGGGAATCCCGAACTCAGCCATAATGGCATCCCCCTGGAATTTATCAATGATTCCCCTGTGCTTCAGAATAATAGCAGTCATTTCCGTTAGATAATGGTTGAGCAGGGAAACCAGGTCTTCAGGATCAAGACGTTCTGAAATGGCAGTAAAGTCTGCAATATCTGAAAACAGAACCGTTGCCGTCCGCTCCTCCCCGCCGAGTTTCAGATTGTCCGGATGGAGCAGAAGCTGGTGAACCACAGCTGACGGGACATACCTGGAAAACACATGACGGATAAGCGTTTTCTCCTTTGCAGCAATATGTTCCAGAAAAATGATCAATGCGGAAAAAAACACCAGACTGATAAGAGAAATGGTTACAATGGGAAACAGCCTGAAATGGAGCATCTCTGTCCAGGTCAACAAAAGCAGACCAACAAAGACAAAAAAACCCAAACCGTAGAGTATCCGGGGGGTGCAACACAAAAAAGTTGCAAATTTTTAATTTGAAAAAGGACTGGACTCGGTGATTCAATAAGTGTAACATGCAGGGCCATGGATTGGCCGATAAAAATACAAGGACGACTATTAACCAAGTCAACAGTAAATGAGATACGCATGCATCTCAAGAAACATCCTGGTTGGAACAGATCTCATTTGTCCCGTGAATTGTGTAAACTGTGGAATTGGAAACGTCCTGACGGCCAAATTAAAGACATGGCCTGCCGTGAACTGTTACGTAAACTTGAGTTTTGTTCTCTGATTAAGCTTCCTCCTTGTCAGCATCCTGGCCCTGGCCGTATGCCAGAAATTACACCGGTTAAAGTCAATAAGAACCCTGTTTCCTGTAAGCTTTCAAAGCTTCAGCCAGTTAGAATCGTTGATGCCAGAAGTTCTGTAGATTATGAAAGAACCTTCAACTATCTTGTTAAAGAATATCACTATCTCAGCTATGGACGACCTGTCGGGCAAAATATGAAATATCTGATTCTTGGGGCTGACAACAGTATCCTTGGATGTTTTCTTTTTGGTGCTGCGGCCTGGAAAGCAGCAGATCGTGATCAATGGATTGGTTGGTGCTCTGAAATTCGTGAACACAACCTGGGGTTGATTTGCAACAATACCCGTTTTTTACTTTTACCCTGGGTCAATGTTTTCAATTTAGCCAGTCATGCCCTTGGAGCAGTTCTTCGTCGCTTGTCTGATGATTGGAAACGCAGATATGGAAGCCAGATAGCTTTGGTAGAAACTTTTGTCGATACAACACGTTATATCGGGACATGTTATCAATCCGCTAACTGGATCAAAATTGGTCAGACAAAAGGAAGAAGCAGGCAGGATCGTTACACAAAACTTAAGGTGCCAATCAAGGATATCTGGGTTTTCCCTGTAGATCGTGATTTTAAGGAAGTGTTGCTCAAAAAACAGTAATGGTTTGTGACAA
>JAYEJJ010000130.1:0-16993 GCA_034660495.1 Thermodesulfobacteriota bacterium
CAGATCAACTTAAGCGAGCTGCTTGGTCAATACCTCTCAATATAGCTGAAGGTTGCGGAAAAAGCAGTATTAACGACAAAAGACGTTTACGTTCACGAGCACGAGCACGAGCACGAGCACGAGCACGAGCACGTTCACGTTCACGAGCACGAGCACGCAAAGATCATAGCTAAAGCTACCCGCCTAAAAGGCGGGGGTTTTATCCTTAAATGAGACTAATAAAAAGGCAGGATTGAATGGAACCGATAGGAATCGCAGAGTCTCCCTATAAAAAAATTGAAAATATGCCCATACAGCCCAGGGGAGCAGAGGATATTGAGGGCAGAATAAGAATTTATGACCCCTATGTTGAGGGCCTCAGGGATCTGGACGGGTTCAGTCATATCTATCTTGTGTATCATTTTCACAAGGTCAGCAAAACAGCGCTTGTGGTGACCCCTTTCATGGACACAGTAGAGCGGGGGGTGTTTTCAACTCGGTCTCCCCTGCGGCCGAATCACATCGGGCTTTCCGTGGTAGAGCTCTGCTCTGTAGACAAGGGAATTCTAACCATCAGAGGAATTGATCTTTTAGACGGCACCCCTGTCCTGGATGTCAAACCCTATATTGATAAATTTGACCGGGTAAAAAACAGCAGGTCCGGCTGGATGCAGTCAGATGTTCAGGGAGTCGCTGAACAGCGCTCCGATGACCGGTTTAAATAAACGAAGTCCTGAACAGGGGATCAGGAATCTGAGCCCTCAAACGGTTTTTGGACCGCAGGCCGAATTTTTACGATTTTTAGCCTGGCAGGGCAACCCCCCCCCCGGTTATAGAGCAATTCTGATTTTGGAGCTGTATGAATTTGAAAAAAAATTTCAGTTTTCATCAGCGTGATTTAAGTGAGTTACAAAGCAGATTATCTTGGTGAAAGTTATAATTGGATTTGCTGGGGGAATACAAATCGTTTGATTTAAACAGGGAAATATTGTAGAATCCTTTGATTTGCCTGGAGTTTGAAACCGGCAATTCAAAGATTTATATGTCACGGCATGAATTTAGGCAGCAAATAAAAATTCAGCACAATAGGCGCAACTTATTTTAACTTGTTTTAACTTGTTTTAACTTGCTGGCTTATAAACCGTCATACACAGGGAAACAACATAAATGGAAATATATCAGGGCCTGGTTCTGGGTGTACTTCAGGGGCTTACCGAGTTTCTTCCAGTAAGCAGTTCAGGACACCTTGTTCTCGGCCGGAATTGTTTTGGAATCACAGACTCGGTGCTGTCCTTTGATATCAGCCTTCATGTGGGAACCATGGCAGCGGTCGGCTTTGTCTTTTTCAGGGATATAAAAGCCATGATCTTTTCCCTGTTCAGTCTTATTAAATGCATTTGTTCAGGGGGGGACTGCAGATGCCTGGTAAAAAACAACAATGACATCAGACTTGCCGCCTTGATCATTATTGCCTCTGTTCCTACGGCAGTAATTGGTTTTCTTTTAAAACCCTATGTGGAAACCTCACTGTCATCCCTTTATATGGTGGGGGTAATGCTTATTCTGACAGGCACCTTTCTCTGGCTGACCCGGAAAATCAAGGGAAATATAATCAAAATCAACACATTCGGGTTAAAAAAAGCGCTGTTTATCGGGTTTTGTCAGGGGCTGGCCGTTCTTCCCGGGGTTTCAAGGTCAGGGGCTACCATTGCAGGCGGGCTTTTTGCAGGGATTGAACGTGAGACAGCAGCACGGTTTTCGTTTCTGCTTTCCATGCCGGCCATTATCGGGGCTGAATTATTGAGCCTGAAAGACACGGCCGGGTTTACCATGGATAAGGGAACCCTTTATGGCACCCTGGCGGCCTTTATAGTTGGTTTTTTTGCATTAAAATTTTTGCTTATAATTGTTAAAAACGGACGTCTTCATCTTTTTGCGCCCTATTGCTGGGCATTGGGAGGCATCACCCTTTTTCTGGAACTGGCCGGGCTCTGTAGATAAAATACATCCGGCAGGTTTATAGATGTCTGAACAAAGGAGTTTTATCTGTTTGCGTTCTGTTTCATGGGCTTGATGTGTTTTAAAGCAATGCAGAAAAGTTTAAAGGAGAAAAAATGAATCCTGGCATTTTTAGAGAATATGACATACGCGGTGTGGCAGGGAAAGATTTTACAGAAGCGGATGCGGTTCATATCGGCATGGCTTACGGCACCCTGCTGCAGAAACATGGAAATAAGATGATAACAGTGGGAAGAGACTGCAGAAACACCTCTGAAAGCTATTCAGGAAAATTTATCCAGGGGATTATAGATACAGGATGTGATGTGATTGATATCGGGATCTGTCCGACACCTGTGCTCTATTTTTCCATTCATCATTTTAATGTTCAGGGCGGAGCAATGGTAACCGCCAGCCACAATCCCCCCGAATATAACGGGTTCAAGCTGATGAACGGGTTTGAGTCCATTCACAGCCAGGGACTTCAGGATATAGCAGACATTATAGAAAAAGGACATTTTGCCAAAGGCAGGGGCCGTCTTGAAACAAAAGATGCGTTAACCCCCTATATTGAGTATTTCAAGAAAAACATTTCTGTTTCCAGGAACATAAAAACAGGCGTGGATGCGGGAAACGGAACAGGCGGAATAACGGCTCTGCCCGTACTTGAGGCCCTTGGATGCACGGTTCATGATCTCTATTGTGATATGGACGGCAGTTTTCCCAATCATGAGGCAGACCCCACAGTCAAGGCCAATATGGAGGATCTCATTGCCCTGGTCAGGGAAAAGGGGCTGGATCTCGGTGTGGGATATGATGGAGACGGTGACCGCATCGGAGTTGTGGATGAAACTGGTAAAATCATCTACGGGGATCAGCTCATGATTATTTTTGTCCGGGAAATCCTGTCAAGGAAACCCGGTGCAGCCTTTATCTCCGAGGTCAAGTGCTCCATGGTCATGTACAATGAAATTGAAAAACGCGGGGGCAGGGCCGTCATGTGGCGCACGGGCCATTCTCTGATAAAGAAGAAAATGAAAGAGGAAAATGCGGAACTTGCCGGTGAAATGAGCGGCCATATTTTTTTTAAAGACAGGTTTTTCGGGTTTGATGATGCCCTTTATGCCACATGCAGGCTCCTTGAAATTATTGCGGATACAGGAAAAACCGTATCAGAGCTGCTGTCCGGTCTGCCTCAAACCTTTACCACCCCGGAGATCCGGGTTGAGTGCCCGGACAATGAAAAATTTGCCGTGGTGGAAAAGATCACATCCCTGTTTAAAAGCAGACAACAGGTGATTGATATTGACGGCATGCGTGCCGTGTACGACGACGGGTGGGGGCTGGTCCGGGCGTCCAATACACAGCCGGCTCTGGTTCTCCGGTTTGAAGCCTTGACTGAAACCAGGCTTGAAGAGATCAAAAATGAGGTGGAAACCGCTTTAAAAGAAATTATATCCAATGCTGAATGATATGATGGCGCTGTCCGAACAGCAAAAGAAAGCGGTAGAGCATACAGGATCACCAGCCCTGGTTGTTGCCGGTGCAGGATCAGGCAAAACCAGAACCCTGACGGTAAAAGTCCTGCACCTGATTGAATCAGGCCATGATCCGGAAAAGATCCTTGCCATTACCTTTACTAACAAGGCCGCCGGTGAAATGAAGTCCCGCCTGTATAAAATGACGGGGCTGGGGTATAAAAGTTTTCCATGGATAAGGACCTATCATTCCGCCTCATTGATGATATTTAAAAAACATTGCCATCTTCTGGGGTATACCCCGCCTGTGCAGATCTGTTCCTCCTATCACCAGAAAAAACTGGTTACCGAGGTTCTGGTTGAAAGCAATCTGGAAAAAAAACATGCAGGCAATCTTTTGTCTGTGATATCCAGGGCAAAAAACTCGGGCACGCCTGAAAAATTCATTGAAAAGCGCCCCCGCATGGGAATCATTCACATCCATGATGTTTTTAAGGCCTATGAAGCAAAACTCTTTGCTGCCAACAGCGTGGATTTTGATAATATATTATTAAAAACCCGTGATATTTTACGGGATAATAAAGAGATCCGGCAGTATTACAAAAATTATTTTACCCATATTCTCGTGGATGAGTACCAGGACACCAATAATCTTCAGGATGAGCTGACAGGACTGCTTCTGGGAGATCACGGAAATCTTTTCTGTGTGGGGGACGACTGGCAGGCCGTGTATGGATTCCGGGGCAGCAATATCAATCATTTTCTTAATTTCCCTGACAAATATGACGGGGCAAAAATTTTCCGGCTGGAACAGAATTTCAGATCCGCCGATGAGATTGTTCAGGCGGCAAATAAACTCATTGATTTTAATCAGGATAAAATGGAAAAAAATTGTTTTTCCCAAAAAAAAGGGGGGATGGTTGAAGTCCATGAGTTTTTTAACGAATCTGAAGAAGCCCGGTGGGTTGCCCGCCGTCTTCGATCACTTTACTGCAGTGGCGACGGTATTCCCTATGAAAAAATGGCAGTTGTCTACCGTACAAAGTTCTGCTCCCTGGCCTTTGAAAAAACGTTCAGGGCGTTGAGGGTTCCCTACCGCCTCCTGGGCAGTCAGGGATTTTTTGACCGGGCTGAAGTCCTTGATATCAACGGCTATTTAAGTGCTGCCCTGTTTCCCGGGGATGATGTGTCCTTTGAAAGAATTATCAATACCCCCAGGCGCGGGATTGGGCCAGCCATGATAAAAAAGATAGGCACCCTGAAAAGCGAGGGGGTAAGCCTTCAGGATGCTGCACGGATAATGGTCAGGGAAAGGGTGTTATCCAGAAAGGTCCATGACAATTTATCAGCACTTCTCGATCTGATTGACAGTATAAGGGATATGGCGCCGGATGCGGCCATTGACCGAATCCTGTCCGAAACAGAGTATTATGAATATTTGAAAAAAAAGGTAAAAACTGAACCTGAGTTTATCTCCAAAAAGGAGAATATAGAACAATTAAGATATACAGCCGCAGAAAAAGGGGATATATTTCAATACCTTGAAGAGGCAGCCCTGATCAGAGAAGATAAAGACGAGGAGGAAAACGATCAGGGGGTGGCTCTGTTGACCATTCATTCTGCCAAAGGGCTTGAGTTTGATACGGTGTTTGTGGCCGGATGCGAGGAAAAACTCTTTCCCCACTGGCGCTCAATAGATTCAGGGGAAAAGGCACTGCAGGAAGAAAGACGGTTGATGTACGTTGCCATGACACGGGCTGAACGCTTTCTCTACCTGTCCCATGCCGCCAGCAGAAAAGGACAGTACGCGCCAAAAAGCAGGTTCGTCAGACAGATTGAAGATATTCTGGATTGAAGATATTCTGGATTGAAGACATTCAGGATTGATCCTGTTCAGATAATCCCGGAAACCCATGCGTTTTTAAGGTTATGATACGATTTATCCCCTCGGCCCACAAGGGTGTGTTTTTAATTCTCTTTTTCACTATTTTTGTAACAGTGACCGGGGTTGGCATGGTGGTGCCCCTTTTGCCGGTGTATGCCCATGACCTGGGTGCCACTGGCATTTTTGTGGGAATGATTTTCGGGTCATTTTCTCTGGCCAGGGTTTTATTTCTGCCCTTCTGGGGCCGGCTTTCCGATAAAAAAGGCAGAAAACCGTTTATCCTAAGCGGTCTTTTAGGGTATGTCCTTGTTTCCGGGGCGTTTATTGTTTTTTTCAGTGTAAAGGCCCTTATCATTATCCGGTTTGTTCAGGGCGCTGCATCTGCCATGATCATGCCCGTGGTACAGGCCTATGTGGGAGAAATCACCGACAGGGGCAAGGAAGGCTACGCCATGGGCCTGTTTAGTATGTCCATGTTTGCCAGTCTCAGCATCGGTCCGTTGATGGGAGGGGTGATAAAAGATGCCTTTTCCATGACATCAACCTTTGTCTGCATGGGTGTGCTGTCCCTTTCCGGGCTTCTGCTGTCCTTTTTTTTTCCCCCGGGTTTCCAGTGAGGTTCTCAGGGAAAAGCCCCGGGTTGTTTTTCCTTTTGGCGCCATGATCCGGGACAGGGGGTTGACAGCCCTTTTTGTCTTCAGGTTCGGGTATACCTCATGCATTGGGGTTATCTGGTGTTTTCTGCCGTTGTTTGCGGACACGGAATTCGGCCTTTCCGGGTCGTCCACCGGGTTTCTGGTGATGCTGGGGGTGTTTATCAGCGGCATGCTTCATCTTCCCATGGGATATGCCTCAGACCGTATCAATAAAGGGCTGATGGTGGTGTCAGGCGGAATTCTCTGTTGTTTCGGCATGGGGATGCTGACCCTGTCAGATTCCTATATGGACCTTGTGGCAGCAGTTTCTGTTTTTGGTCTGGGGGGAGGAATTTCCATGCCGTCCATTATGGGGCTTGCCGTTATCAAGGGAGACGAGAAAAATGCAATGGCCCAGGTAATGGCCATTGTGACCATGGCCCATAGTCTCTGCATGATGATCGGATCCATGGTCGCCGGTTTTGCCATGGACTACTTGAATCTGCGTTTTGCCTTTCCCTGCGGCATGGGTATCATGGCCATGGCCACCCTTGTGTTTTTGTTCTGCTATTGCAGCAATTCCCGGTGAAATGAGATCTCTGGAATTGATCATCGTTTCGGACAAAGGGATCAGGCTTTTCTTATTCGTCGTCCTTATTTGTCGTTAAAGAGCCGGAAGAAAATAATGTGCCTGGATTGCACAGGTCAGGATTTTTCTTGATTTTCATGAGATGAAGCAGGCCCATAGAGAAGTATTATATTTTTTTCGGTTCTTTTTTTATGATTGTGATTTGTGGTATGGGTGGTTATAATCAAACATCACGATGAGGCTTATTGATGGCAGCCTCAAAGCGTCCAACCCGATATGTGTTAGCCTTTTACTAGGTTATCAAGTTTTATGATCATGGAAAACCTGGCAAACCTTATGCTCCCTGGCAGTTTTTTTCTTCTTTAAAAATTTGATTGAATATGTTATTTTTAGAAAGATAGGAATTTAACAATTTTCATTTATTCCAAATGGTTATATCTATGCTAACTTTTTGGAAATTCATCAGAATTTTAATAATAAGGAGAAAAACCCATGTCACTGGAATTGAAACACAATATTTCGCTGCTTTATCAGAAAACTCAAAAGCTTCAGGAGTATCTTTGACCTTGTTGTAAAACGGGACCGTCTCCGGGAGCTTGAAAGTTTCATGGCCAGAGCGGATTTCTGGGATGATCCGGAATCTGCAACTGACCTTTTAAAGGAGCGGACCACCCTGCTGGGCCATATTGAAAGGTGGGATACCCTTCACAGTGAAGTGGAAGATGCGGAACTGCTTCTGGAAATGGCCCATGAAGAAGAAGACAGAGATGCCGAACGGGATGTGGAAAATCAGGTTTCAGCCCTGGAGAAAGAAATCAGGCAGTTTTCCCTGGATATTATGATGGATGGGGAAGATGATGCCAAAAATGCCATTGTTTCGATAAATGCCGGTGCCGGTGGGACTGATTCCCAGGACTGGGTGGAAATACTCTTCAGAATGTATACCCGGTGGATGGAAAAAAAAGGGTACAAATATCAGGTGGTGGATCTTCAGCCCGGGGATGAGGCCGGCATTAAAGGGGTAACCTTTACAGTGACCGGTGTCAACTGCTATGGATTTATGAAAGTCGAGACAGGGGTGCACCGGCTGGTGCGCATTTCTCCTTTTAACTCCAATGGTAAAAGACACACCTCATTTGCTTCGGTTTTTGTTACGCCTGAATTAAAGGATGATATAAAAATAAACATTGATGAAGGGGATTTAAGGGTAGATGTGTACCGTGCAAGCGGTGCAGGGGGTCAGCATGTCAACAAGACCAGCAGTGCTGTAAGGATTACCCATTTTCCCTCGGGGATTGTGACCCAGTGCCAGCAGGAATCCTCCCAGCATAGAAACAAAGAAATTGCCATGAAGGTGCTCAAGTCAAGGCTGTATCAGCTTGAAAAGGAAAAGCAGAACCAGAAGATGCAGGACCTTCATGACAATAAGGATGATATTGCCTGGGGAAGCCAGATTCGTTCCTATGTGCTTCATCCCTATCAGATGGTAAAAGATCATAGAACCGACCAGGAAGCCGGTGATATCAACAGTGTGCTTGATGGAGACCTTGATCTGTTTATAGAAGGGGTGCTGCTGTCAGGCAAGATAAAGTGAATCCGGTTGATATTCTCAAAGATACCTGCAGGCCGGGTTCTCTGCTGTATGAGGTGTTAATGCGTCACGGCGAGCAGGTGGCCAGAAAAAGCCTTGATATTGCAGAGTCTGTTTCATCGGTTCCCCTGGACAGAAATTTTATCTATGAGGCTGCCTTGCTCCATGATATCGGCGTATGTAAAACAAACGCCCCTTTAATCGGGTGTTACGGCCGGGCACCCTATATCTGCCATGGCATTCTGGGCCGGCATATGCTGGACAATCTGGGGCTGACTGCCCATGGTCTTGTGTCGGAGCGTCACACCGGGGCCGGGCTTACCGCTGAAAATATAAAAAACAATCATCTTCCCCTGCCCTGCCGGGATATGGTACCCGTTACAATAGAGGAAAAAATCATCTGCTTTGCTGACAAGTTTTTTTCAAAAAAACCAGGATCTGATACCCGGGAAAAAAGTTTTGATGAGGTGCTTTACGGTCTTGAAAAACTGGATAAGGGCCATGCCATGCGGTTTCTGCTTTTCTGCGATGAGCTGGCATACACCCAGTGAGCGTATAGAACAGAGCCTGAAGGGGAGATGACGAATTACTTCCAACGAGCAGGGCTTACGGAAAAGGTCATGACAGTCAGTACGGAATAATGGCTGGTATGCTGGTGATGGCTTTGAGCCTGTTGCTGATGCAGTAATGAACTGAGCCTGGCCGACAAGCCATCGGAGCCAAGGCGCTAACGCGCGCCGAGCAACGATAGAAGAATCATACCCCTAATATGAACCAGATCCATATCCTTTCGGCAGGCACAGTGCCTGCGCATGTATCACTCGATCATCAATTTATTTGAATACCACTGCCCCCAGCGGCGCTTGGCCCTTCCATAAAAACTTGATAATCGAGTATCATGGAATCAAAACAAAATTGGGGACTGGGCGCGGAGCAGAAGCTTCTGCAGCAGATATGATATTAATCAGGAGGCGCAATGCCGGATTTATTATTGGGAATCGATCTCGGGGGGACGAAACTGGATTTTCTGCTGGCGGATGAAAACGGCATTTTTCTGTATGAAAACCAATACGACAGTCCTTTTAAAAAAACAGGGAAAGTTCTTGGTCATGGAAAATCAGAAGTGCTGCTGGATACCATACTGACACACATCCCCAAAAAACACAGAGTGGCGACCTACATCTCCCGAAAAAAGTCTTTGTTTTTAAAAGAAGCCAAAAATGTCATCGGCAGATTTGATATTGCAGGGATCGGTGTAAGTCTTTGCGGTAGAACCTGGGAGCAGGAAGGAAATATTATGATAGCCGGCGGCAATACCCCCATGGGGTTTGCCGCGCATCCAGGCAGTGGCAAAACCGGGATTGTGGTCATTGGCGCCAGATCAGACTGTCCGGTTAAGGCGGCCAATGACGGCAGTGCCGCAGCCACGGCCCAGGGCATTTACTATCAGGTGACCCATGGCATAGACCCAAAAGTAACCGCTTATTTTATACTGGGAACCGGGTTTGGATGCGGCATCCCAGGTTGTGATATACCGGCAGAGATCGGACATATTCCGGTTGGCTTTATGCCGGAAGCGCTGTGGCAGATCTGTGGGTGTACCACAGGACACCCCACGGCATGTGCGGAGAACTATGTGTCAGGCAGGGGAATTTCCAATTGTGCCAAAGTGCTGCTGTCACTCAAGGGCAGTCCGGTTTTAAAAACCATCTCACCGTGTTTCGGCCGGCAGGGAAATTTCTCGGATCTGTCTGAACTGGCAGCAGATTCCAGAATGAACCGCCATGCCAGAATTGATGCCAAAACCGTTATGGATTATGCAAAAAACAATGCAGATGGTCTGGCTGTTTTTATTGCAGATCTTGCAGCACAGGTAACCGCAGATGCGGCCATTGCCGTTGCACAGCTGTTTGGCCTGCAGCGTATCGGCATCGGAGAAAGTGTGGCCAGGTTAAACCCCTGGCATGTGGACAATATTGCAGAGAAAGTGGCGAACCGCACTAGAAACAGCAACATGCTGAGCCCATCCTTAAAAGTGGAATTGACTCCCATAAACGACCCTGCCAAGTTTGGGGCATTGTCCCTGGTGGTGCCTGAATCACAATATGAAATCTGGGCAGAAAAAATGGACGCACCCGTGCACAAAAATTTGCCGGCCGGATCATAAAAGGATTATCCATGACCATACGCACAAACGGCATCCTGATGCACATAAGCAGTCTTCCCGGCAGATACGGTATCGGTGATCTGGGGCCTGCAGCCTATGGGTTTGCCGATTTTCTGTCTGCAACAGGCCAGCAGATCTGGCAGGTACTGCCCCTGAACCCTGTTGACCCCCAAAGCGGTTCTCCCTACAGCAGCCCGTCAGCCTTTGCAGGCAACCCTTTGCTGATAAGCCTGCATTCTCTCATCCGTGCTGGTCTTCTGTCTGTGGATGAAACCCTGCTCCAACAGCCATTTTCCGATAACCGTGTTGATTATCCAGCTGTTGCCGAATATAAGCATACCCTTTTTCAACTGGCCTTTGAACGCCTGGAGCAACAGGGAAAAACCCTTGCGGGCTTTGACCGGTTCTGCGCCCGGCAAAAGGCCTGGCTGGAGGATTATGCCGTATACATGGCCCTCAAAGCGCATTTTAACCAGGCCGGCTGGCAGCATTGGCCGGAGCCTTTACGGGACCGGCACCCGGATGCCCTGGAAGAGATGCAAAACACACTGGCCCTGCAGATCAGATTTCATAAATTTGTTCAGTTTTTGTTTTTCCGTCAATGGCAGGCAATCAAAGACTACTGCAATCAACGCAGTATCCATCTGTACGGAGATCTTCCCATCTATATGCCCTTTGACAGTGCTGATGTCTGGAGCTGTCCCCAGCAGTATAAACTGGATGAGAACAAATCACCCCTGGCCGTGTCAGGGGTTCCCCCGGATTACTTCAGTGACACCGGTCAACTCTGGGGCCACCCGGTGTACGACTGGCAGTACCTGCAGAAAACCGGTTACACCTGGTGGATCAACCGGTTTGCACATAACTTTGACCTGTTTGATCTGGTTCGGATTGACCATTTCAGAGGGCTGGTGGCATACTGGGAGGTTGCAGCCTCGGCAGAGACCGCTGTGGACGGGCAATGGGTGCAGGTACCCGGGGATGATTTTTTTACCCGTTTAACCATGCGGTTCGAGCGGCTGCCGGTCATTGCCGAAGACCTGGGTACGATTACACCGGATGTGCGTGAATGCATGGAAAAATTTCAATTGCCCGGTATGCGGGTGCTGCAGTTTGCCTTTGGTGAGGATTTTCCCCACGGTTCTTTTTTGCCCCATCACCATATCCGAAACTGCGTTGTGTATACCGGGACCCATGACAACAACACCCTCCGCGGCTGGTTTGAAGAGGAACTCACGACCCAGGCAAAGGCACGTCTGCAGCGCTATGTGGGAACGCTTATTTCTGCAGAAAATATCCACCGCCAAATGATGCGCCTGGCCATGATGTCTGTGGCTGATACAGTGATCATCCCGCTCCAGGACATTCTGGGTCTGGACAGTGATGCCCGGCTGAACACCCCGGGCAATACACAGGACAACTGGCAGTGGCGGCTGCCAGGGAAAAAATTGACAAAACAGCATGCCGCATGGCTCAAAAAGACCACTGCGGCCTATGGCAGATGCAGGGTGTCACCAGACTAGCCCTGATTTTTGATCAGGTTCTGATAAAAGCCATAGTCTGCCAAGGCAATACAGGTCCATGAAAAGTGTTGTTCTCTTCTTTTGGGGGGCTGTTGCATACATAGGAAGGTTTTTGATGTTTTTTCCCTATTTTAAACCATCTGCTTCATCTGGTTTGATTTTTATCTATAATAACAAGTATGACTGGTGAAAAAAGAAATTTATTAAACCGAATTTTTCTTAACTGGCCCAAAGGAACAGTGGCCACTATGAAGTGGTTTAGAGACCATGGCGGATATCAGCAGTTACTGGACTACTATCAGAAAGCGCCCTGGGTGACGAAAATTCAGAGCTCCTGACACCACAAACCTAATATATTGTTTTAACTGAAAATATTCAAATTTAGGATCGTAATTTTAAATGCATAAAAAAAACCAGACAAATACCATATATTGTGCTTATTGTCTTTGTTTTTAAAAAAAAATACTATATATAGAAAATGATTATGCATTCAAAATTAGCTGAGGTCAGGAGTTCTGAAATTGGAAGCGGGGCTTACATTCAATATGGCGATTCTGTGGATTGGCGTGGGGGATTGTATGCGGTTCAGAAGCAATTGCGCCTTCCCGTGTACGTGGGCGGAAAAACGGCCCTGGATTTATCAGGTTTCGGACACAATCTCCAGTTGGGGCCTACAAAAACCATCTATCTTTTTTCATCTGAATCCGTTCGGCTGCCGACCTGGTTCGTGAAATATGAATGGGAGGACAATCTGTGTTTCAAGCGCTTACATATTTTTCAATCGCTGTCGGATACCGGATTGATGCCCTTTAATTCAGGCAGTTATGAAATAACCGGATCTGCACCGGAACGTGCCATGATCGAATTGTGTGCGCTGGTTCCCGGTTACCATTCGTTTGAAGAGGCCGGACATTTCATGGAGAGTCTTTTGTCATTGCGAACCGCAAAACTGCAGACCCTTCTGGAAGCATGCCGTTCCATAAAAGCAAAACGGTTATTTTTGTATCTTGCTGACACACAGGATATGCCCTAGTTTCAGAAATTGAATATAAAAAATATTGACCTGGGAAAAGGGAAACGCCAAATTGCAGCCGGTGGAAGTCTGAACAAGAAATATCAAATAACCGTTCCGGATGTAAACAAACCCCTCAGCGTAGCGGATATCCCATGAGACTGGAAAAATATTTTGATCAGGCCAGACTGATGCTTTCAGTTCTTCCGATTGTCGGGATGGAAAGAAAATTTGCTTTAAAAGGCGGAACCGCCTTGAATTTTTTTCATTTGAATATGCCCCGGTTATCGGTGGACATCGATCTGACCTTTCTTCCTGTAAAATCAAGGGATGATACAGTGAAGGATATTGACGATGCACTGGGCAGAATTTCTAATCGTGTCACCAGACTGTTCCCGGGGTGCCGGATTCAAAAACGGAAGATCAAACATACCGATTATACATATAAGCTGATTATAATCCATCAGCTATTCCCGGTCAAAAACAACTTAACTTATTGAAAATATTAAGCTTTCATGTTTAGAGTTTGCGAAAACCCGGCTTGAATAATTCAATAATATCAAGAAGTTATGGTGCCTCCGGGAACTGCTGATAATCCATCAGGGCATTGTGGTTAAAATAGAACCGAATCTGATATTGAGGTGCAGCTGTTTTCCGCCGGTGTGCATGGTGTTATGCAGAAAAGCCAGTAACATATTTAAAATGGAAATGGAGGTCACGGTACTGTCTTTTGCCGATATTTATGGCGGCAAAATCTGTGCAGCCCTGGACCGTCAGCATCCGCGGGACTTATTCGATATCACGCTGCTTTCAAAGACATGTGGCCTCACTGATGAAATTTGTCAGGCGTTTGTTGTATATCTGGCCAGCCACAACCGGCCCATGTCAGAATTGCTTTCTCCCAACTTTAAAGAATTCAGACAGATTTATGAAACTGAATTCAGAGGCATGACTTCAGTGGATATCAGTTACCAGACAATTGAAAAAACAGCCAAATCATTGCCTGATCTGATTTTGTCCAGACTGTCACAAAAGGACAGAAAATTTTTGTTGTCGGTTAAAATGGGACGTCCTGATTTCAGTTTGCTTCCGGTTTCAGGCCTTGAAAATTTTCCGGCAATCAAGTGGAAGATCCAAAATATTCTGAAAATGGAAGCAAAAAAGAGAATGGCGGCAACTGAAAAATTGAAATCATTTTAAAGGTCTCTTGATGGGCACAATTCACAGTTTTTAAAAAACATCTCACCGTGTTTTGGCCGGCAGGGTAATTTCTCGGATTTGTCTGAACTGGCAGCAGATTCCAGAATGAACCGCCATGCCAGAATTGATGCAAAAACCGTTATGGATTATGCAAAAAACAATAAAAATTTGATAACCGAGTAAAAGGATTGTCCATGACCATACGCACCAACGGTATCCTGATGCACATAAGCAGTCTTCCCGACAGATACGGTATCGGTGATCTGGGGCCTGCAGCCTATGGGTTTGCCGATTTTCTGTCTTCAGCCGGCCAGCAGATCTGGCAGGTACTGCCCCTGAACCCTGTTGACCCCCAAAGCGGTTCTCCCTACAGCAGCCCGTCAGCCTTTGCAGGCAACCCCTTGCTGATATGCCTGCATTCTCTCATCCGTGCCGGCCTTCTGTCTGTGGATGAAACTCTCCCCCAACAGCCATTTTCCAATAACCGCGTTGATTATCCAGCTGTTGCAGAATATAAGCACGCCCTTTTTCAACTGGCGTTTGAACGCCTGGAGCAAAACGGGAAAGTCCTTGCAGGCTTTGACCGGTTCTGCGCCCGGCAAAAGGCCTGGCTGGAGGATTATGCCATATTCATGGCACTAAAAGAATATTTTAACCAGGCCGTCTGGCAGCAATGGCCGGAGCCTTCACGGGACCGGTACCCGGATGCCCTGGAAGAGATGCAAAACACACTGGCCCGGTAGATCAGGCTGCACAAATTTGTACAGTTTTTGTTTTTCCTTCAATGGCAGGCACTCAAAGACTACTGCAATGCCCGCAGTATCCGCCTATACGGAGATCTTCCCATTTATATGCCCTTTGACAGTGCTGATGTCTGGAGCTGTCCCCAGCAGTATAAACTGGATGAGAATAAATCACCCCTGGCCGTATCAGGGGCACCCCCCGGATTACTTCAGTGACACCGGCCAACTCTGGGGCCACCCGGTGTACGACTGGCAGTACCTTCAGAAAAACGGTCACACCCGGTGGCTCAACCGGTTTGCACATAACTTTGATCTGTTTGATCTGGTTCGGATTGACCATTTCAGAGGGCTGGTGGCATACTGGGAGGTTGCAGCCTCGGCAGAGACCGCTGTGGACGGGCAATGGGTGCAGACCCGGGGATGATCTTTTTACCCGTTTAACCATGCGGTTCGGGCGGCTGCCGGTCATTGCCGAAGACCTGGGAACGATTACACCGGATGTGCGTGAATGCATGGAAAAATTTCAGCTGCCCGGCATGCGGGTGCTGCAGTTTGCCTTTGGTGAGGATTTTCCCCACGGTTCTTTTTTGCGCCCATCACCATATCCGAAACTGCGTTGTGTATACCGGGACCCATGACAACAACACCCTCCGCGGCTGGTTTGAACAGGAACTCACGACCCAGGCAAAGGCACGTCTGCAGCTCTATATGGGAACGCATATTTCTACAGAAAATATCCACCGCCAGATGATACGCCTGGCCATGATGTCAGTGGCTGATACGGTGATCATCCCGCTCCAGGACATTCTGGGTCTGAACAGTGATGCCCGGCTGAACACCCCGGGCGGTACACAGGACAACTGGCAGTGGCGGCTGCCAGAGAAAAAATTGACAAAACACCATGCCGAATGGCTCAAAAAGACCACAGCGGCCTATGGCAGATGCAGGGTGTGAACCATCAGATGTCTTTGAGCAACCGCTCCCCGGAACACTGCCTGGCAGCTTCAGCAAATGTTTCCAGACTTTGTTCCGGCGCTTGGCAATAATCCAGACGGCATGCACGATGCCGGGGATGTAACCTAAAAGTGTCAACTGGAAATGAGGGCCCCGATCGTATCGCCAAACCCGGGAATGAGGTTAATCAATCCGTCAAGACCAAACCGTGCATGAAGCCTGGTACCTTGATTGAACTGTCGAGATACCAGGCCAAACGCTCCAGTTTTTTTCCTGGATTTTTCCTTGTCGGCCTCTTTGATTGCCTGATCGCGCTGGTCAACAGTGTATTGCTGAAGGGTGTTGATCAGTTCCTTTGTTTCCTTTTTAACATCCTGGGCAGTGACGGTGTCATTGCCGGATTGCGCTTGTACAATTGGCATAAAGCAGAACACCATCACTGCTATCATATTTAGAATTAACCTGTTTTTTCTCATAGTTTCAGACTTCTTCAAATAAAGAAGCGCCGTAACATAACTGCCTAAAATGATTTGTTATACAAAATTTAAGGAAAATTGGACATTTGCTTATTTTTGCTGCTTATAACTTCCTGAAATTATTGACAGCGATTATGTGAATATTATATAGGTACTGAAATTCCAGTGGGTTATATATGCCCTGACTGCCCAAAAAATTTTAATATACTTCAAGCAAATTTGAAGAAGTCTGTCTGAAGTGTTTCGTGCCAAATTCATGGAAGGGCTGAAGACCGCATTTGACAGCAAAGTGCTGGAATTCCCGGGACGTACAGCATCCCTGGAGATCCTTTCGGAGTTCAGGAAAATGACACGCGACCTTTGGTCAAAAGACTGGGTGGTGTATTCCAAACCGCCCTTTTCCGGGCCGGAGACCGTTCTGGAATACATGGCGCGTTATACCCACCGGGTGGTAATTTCAAACTACAGAATCAAGGCCTGTGAAGGGGGAAAGGTCACCTTTTCATATCGAGACCGCAAAAAAGAAACCACTGAGGAAACCACCCTGGACGTGGTGGAGTTTATCCGCCGTTTTCTTTTACATTTAGTCCCCCGGAATTTCATGCGTATCCGGCACTTTGGGCTGTTTGCAAACCTGTGCAAAAAAAAGAATATTGCTCTGTGTCTTAAATTGTTGGGAACAGAATCCAAAGAAAGCGGGGCTGCCAGATCTGTCGAGGAGATCATGCTCGATTTGACCGGAAATGATATCCGGTGCTGCCCG
>JAYEJJ010000131.1:0-16871 GCA_034660495.1 Thermodesulfobacteriota bacterium
ACCTATGCTGTTGCTCTCGATTAAGTGCTTTTCAAAAACGCATAGGCTGAAAAGCACATCATAATCCGTCAATTCATCCCCTGAGCTAAAGACTCAGGGGTTTTCTTGCCGGTTTTTTATAAAAAAAGAATATCCTATAGATGTCCTTGAATGACCTGATACATAAAGTTAATGCTCGCACGGTTAAGTTCCGCTGAAAGCATGAATAAAATCGGCATCAAGTCATGCTGGGACTACTATAATATGAAAATCATCGCCATGACAGGATGGGGAGACCAGCCCGGATCACTGGCATCTGAAGCAAAGGCTGATGTTGTGCTGTTCAAACCTGTTGATCTGTTTAAAATTGAAAAACTCCTTGTTCAGCTTATAGAAGGACATGTAGATAAAGAATAATTTAATACAAGAATAACTGACAACTACCCTGTTAAATAAAAAAAAAGACTGCAGAAACCATGAACTCACCCACACCAATAATCGGGGTCAGCAAACAGATACTCAAGATCAAGGAACTGATTGACCATGTGGCAGATACCTGCCTGAACATAGTGATAACAGGAGAAACAGGAGTAGGAAAGGAAGTTGTGGCCCAGGCGCTCTATCTGGCCTCACCGCGTTCTTCCAATGCCTTTGTAAAGGTAAACTGTGCTGCTTTGCCGGAAACCCTGCTGGAAAGTGAATTATACGGGTATGAAAAAGGCGCATTTACAGGCGCCCAGAAAAAAAGGCGGGGAAAATTTCAAATGGCCCACAAAGGGGTCCTTTTTCTTGATGAAATTGGAGATATGCCGTTTTCACTGCAGTCCAAGATACTCCATGTGCTCCAGAGCGGTGAGTTCACTCCCCTTGGATCAGACCAGGATTTTCAGACAGATGCCTGGGTCATTGCCGCCACCAATCACCATCTGGAAGAAAAAATAAAACAAAATGAGTTTCGGGAGGATCTCTCTTACAGACTGAATATTATAAAGATCGATATCCCCCCCCTTTACGGGAAAGGCCGGAAGATGTTCCCCCCCTGGTTGAATATTATCTCAAGCGGTATGCCTCAAATTATCCCGGCAGAGAAATAGAAAAACCCAATAAAAAAACCATGACCCAGCTCAGTAATTTCCCCTGGCCGGGGAATGTAAGACAGCTTCAGAACTGCATCAGAAAACAGGTGGCATTAAATGACTGGAAAACAGTGATCGATGAGCTGGAAAACGAAGCCAGGGTGGCAGGGCTTTCCCTTAACCGGGCAGAGACAGATCAGAACTCATCCCAGAAAGCGTCTTCAACCCCTTCTCCTTTTATAGCGGAACTGCTTGATGTCTCAAATAATGCGGAAAACATCTTTGAGGATATTTCATTTAAAAAGATAAAGAAAAAAGCCATGGACAGGGTTGAAAAAGAGGTGATCATGTATGTCCTTGAAAAAACAGCATGGAACCGGTCAAAAGCATCCCGCATTTTAAAAGTGAGCTACAAGACCCTGCTCTATAAAATCAAAGAGCTTGCCCTTGAGCCCGCTTCAACTGATCCCCATGGGGATGACAAGAACGCTGAGGCATAAAACAACAATTGTCTGTTTTCATTTCTGCCTGCCCTGTATCACTCAATTATCAAGAAAAGCCGAAGATAACTGCCCTGTTTTCCTGAAATTACAGATGGGAATTTAACAATTAAACAGAAAAACAGGTCAGGCTTGCGTCATGGGTATTATCTGTGCTGTTCGGGTTTCACAACGGTTGTGATAGATAACGCCAACAACGCAGGCCCAACAAGGAAACTTTTTTTATAGGGGGAGGGCTTGACTGGCCATTTAATGGGTGACCCCTCCCAAAGATAACCGCCTTGAAGACGAACAACCCGATCATACAAACTGGCCTGCGCAATATACGTATATTGTTTTCTTCCAGATCCCTTATGCAAAAATATCTGACGGTTTATAGGGGTGACACCCTTCAATCACTTCAACTCCGGCTTTGGCCTTAATTTTGCTGATCAAAACATCCTTATACGGACAATGATCAACAATACAGGGCGCAATATGGACTTTGGTGACTGTTTCATCAACAGCCTTGTTCCACAACTTGACCTGGGCCAGACGGGTGACAATGGTGGCCCCCGGGCAGTCTCCACAATTTATCAGTCCGATCAGCTCTGCATCCTTGTCCTTATAAGCTTCAAATTCTCCCACTCTTCGATTGAAACCGACCATACACCGGCTGCATCCGATGCAGACATCATCCATGGCTTTTTTACATCCGACAATCAGAACCTTTTCCATTTTACCTCCTTGCCGCCCCCCTGGGCAGCCCATTGATACCCTGTGGGTATAATTTAATAAAAACTGCTGCTGCATCCGGTTTTCCATGCGGAATGCAGCTTTTCATCTGCAAAGGTTAGCTTATGGATAGCTAAGAACATATTATTTGTCAACAAAAGTTTTGTCAGCTCTTGAATCCCAAAAATTATGATTTCTTAAAAAACAATCAAAAGACTTGATCATTACAATATATTAGTGGTAATTTTATAAAAATATCCTTTAAAACAAAAATAAAAGGAGAAAAATAAATGATGACTTTAAAAAAAATCATACCCGTTTTGTCAATTTTTTTTATTTTTTCAGTATCACTGGTATTTTCCGCTGTCCCCACAATTGATGAAACCCTTTGTGTTCATATCCCCTGCGCTTCTTTAAATAATAGTTACTATGAAATTGATCTTGAACTTCTGGATACCAACCGGTCTCCATCAGAAAATTCGTTTATCTTCACACTGTCCTCCATCCGTGAGATACCTCCCTGTGACAACTGCATCAGAATTCAGGAAAACACCCTTGACATTGTTCTTCCAGAAATTCTTTTTGGCACCCAGACCTTTGCCCTTTCCCTTGACTGCTGCCTGAATCCCCCTGAAGCCATTCACTGGGAACTGAACAATATCTTTGAAGTTTCTGGTTCCGACGAAAACAGAAAACCGGCTGTCTTAAACGCTGATGAGGACCTGACAACTCTGGCCGACGGCCTCAACGGGTTTAACATGGCATTATACAACAAAATGAAAAAAGACGGTGAAAATCTGTTTTTTTCTCCCTACAGCATCTCTTCAGCCCTTGCCATGAGTTATGCCGGGGCTATTGGTGAAACAGCAGACCAGATCAAAAAAGTTTTACAATGTGACATGGCCTCTGATTCCCTTCATGCAGGATTTAATTATCTGGATTCTGAATTTAAAAAAAGGGAAAACAATGCAATAGATAATGAAAAAAACGGATTTCGTCTGAACATCACTAACAATATCTGGGGTCAGCAGGGGTTCCCTTTTGTCAGCGAGTACCTGGATACCCTGGCCCTGTATTATGCTGCAGACCTTGCCCTGCTTGATTTTATAAATGATCCGGAAAACTCAAGACAGATTATCAATTCCTGGATCAAAGACCAGACCCAGGACAGAATTGAAAATCTTATCCCCCAGGGAATCATAGACAGCCTGACAAGACTGGTGCTTACCAATGCCATCTATTTTAATGCTGCCTGGGCATCTCCCTTTGAATCAGAGCGCACTGAGGAAAACTGCCTGTTTTACATTTCTGACGCAGAAACCGCATCCATATCACTGATGGAGCAGACAGAGAGTTTCAAATATGCTGCTCTGGATGGAATTCAGGCGGTGGAACTTCCCTATGAGGGAAATGAATTGTCCATGGTGATCATTTTACCGGACCAGGGCGCGTTCTCAGATTTTGAATCAAAAATGGACAACAAAGAAATCAATACGGTCATCAATGCCCTGTCAATAAAAAATGTTCATCTGAAAATGCCTGCCTTTGAATTGACCCCCGGAAATATCAGTCTTAATACAATTCTGCAGCAGATGGGAATGGTCCTTGCCTTTTCTCCGAATGCGGATTTTTCAGGTATTACCAAAGCCGCCGATCTTTTTATCAGCGATGTGATCCACAAGGCCTTTATCAAGGTAGATGAAAAGGGAACAGAGGCCGCTGCGGCAACAGCCGTTGTTTTCAAAGAAACTTCCATGCCCCTGGAACCCGTTGAAATGACAGTAAACAGGCCCTTTATCTTCTTTATACGCGATATTAAAACCAATGTTATTCTGTTTACCGGAAAACTTGTCGATCCATCCTGACGTAACTACAATCAGTCGAGCATCTGATTCAGACTGGTGCCGAATTTCAATACCCTGTTCAAGGGAAGTTTAAGATTCACGTCAATGGCGATGCCCTGAAAATGTGAACCCGGATGTGCCTCATCCACACGGACAAAACGGTTCACTTCCTTTTTATACACAAAGGGAAGATTTTTTTCCGGCTTGCCGTCAAACTTCATGTTGACCACAAGATCATCTTCAATGGTATTTAAATTCAGCTTTGCCCACTTGTAGGTATAGTTTTTCAACGCCTCGCCTGCAAGTTCCAGCTGGGAAAACTGCACTGAATCACCAGGAATACCTGATGTGAGAATGTCAGTGCCCATGATGCGTATGGTGCCCCCCTGCCCCGGGGTTGAGTAGAGAAACCCGTTGCTGAATTCAAGTCTTCCTTTGTTATAGGACAGGGGGATTTTTCCGTTTAAACTGCCCTGTCCCTCTGCCTGGAATGCACCGATCTCCTTTAAAATCTCAGACAGCCGCAACCGGTCGCAGTATAAATCAAGGGCGTATTCATCCTTTTGGGAATCAATCCTCAATGATCCTGTGGATACCGTTCCCTGGCACCATTTAAACCGGCAGGACTCGATGAGAAACGATCTGTCAGACTCAATATTATAAACAACCAAAGCATCTGTAATATGAATATCATTGATGTCAATTTGGTCAACGCTCAATTTCTGACCTGGACCACTCTGCAGGGCAAAAATATTCCTGATCTGAACCTGGGTGTCAATCCCCTGAATAGACAGATTCTCCTGGTCAAGAAACACTGATCCTCCGGACAAATCAAAGGTTAATCTGCCTGTTGTTCTGCCGTTGGTAATGTCCACCCTTCCCTGGGATGAAGTGATAAACTCAAATTTCATATCTGAATTGTAAAATTTCCTTTTTAAAACATCAGATGAGATCCTTTGTTTATCTGTTTTAAAAGTTAAAGCCACTTTCAGGGGGTTGTCCGCTGTTAACAGATCCGCCCTGGAGGAAAAATTAAAGGACACGCTTTTTTCAGGGGAGATGAACATCCCTGTGATATCTGCCAGGCCGTTAACAAGAAACAGGCCATCAATTTGTTGAATGGTTCCTGTGATCTGCCCGAAATTTTCATTTTTAAGCGTGAGTTTTGATGCTGAAAACCGCCCTTTTTCTGTTTCACCTTTAGGGGGAAAGGTCAGGGGCAGTTCAAACTCCATATTTTCAATGCCTGCGCTGTATGCCTCAAATTCGGCACTGGCCCCGTAAAAGGCGGGAAACACCTTTAGTATATGTGAAAAATCTGATGAAACACAAACAGAGCCGGGAACCCTTATTCCGGGCCCTTTAAACTCAAAAAAAGGAGACCTGATTCTGAAATCCGAAGAAACAATATTAAATTTTAACTCTCCGGGACTGTCTTGTGAATTAAGATCAAAACGCCCATGTCCTTTGATTTCGGGGCTTAAAAAATTGACCCGGGTATCAGACTGAATGGCTGCAATACCTGAACAACCAGCAGTTATTTCAAGATCACCCTTAAGATCCGCTCCTTTGGCTTTAATTTCCAGAAAGGGCGTGTCAAGGCAGATTTCACTGCCCTTAAAAAAACTTAAGCAGATCGGGTGTTTGGTATTTATGTCAGCTTTTTTCTCCCAGTTTAAAACGGCCTGCCATTGGCCGCTGGTGCTTGCATCCGCGCTGAAGTTGAACTGGATATTCACAGGTTCCAGGTTTACATGCATAGATTCCGGGTTTTCAAAAATTTCCATGGAAAACCCACCCTTTGCACGTATTAAAGGAGAGTTGTTTGCCTGGGTACTGTTGTTCCCGTTCATGTCAAAATATTTTGATTCAAGAAAACAGTGAACCGCTTTGAACCTTGTGTTTACACTATTGCCATGGAAAGATGCAAGGGTCACAGGTTCATCCAGGGTACAGGAAAAAAATGCCTCTGCCCTGCCCCTGGATTGTCTTTTCCTGACACTAAAACTGGCCTCAAAGGGAAGCGGTTTTTTTCTTCCTTTTACATTAAGATTTAAAATACCGTTCTGTACGACAATTTTCTCCGGCATAAATGGGAGGTTCAGAAGAACGCCCAGCCGGTCTTCAATTTTTTCAAGGGGTAACCCGTTTTCCTTGGAAGATGACGAAGGGGGTGAAAAACTGGAGGATGAAGCAGTATTTTGAAAATCATGAAGTATCAACCCGGAATCATCAATCCCTGCATTGATGTGAACCCCTGAAATCAAAAGGGTTTTGATCCGCCTGTTCAGAAGTGATTCAGGTGAATAATCAAGATGAACCCAGTCGATAAAAAGGGTTTTTCCCGTTGTGATCCCTGTGATATCACACCCTGACAAACCAATGCGGTTTATATGAATATTAAAGTTGTCAAACCCTTGAGTTCTGGTTATGATTTCTCTTATTTTTTTTTCAGCGAAACCGGGAAGAAAACCGCAACAGATCATGAAAAAAAACAAAAGGGCGAAAAAGACAAAGAGAAGATAAAATAAAGTTTTCCGATTAAAAATCATTTTTGATATCTATCTTGAGAAAGAGATCTCCCCTGGCCGTTCCTGAAATCACTTTTCCCATACCGGCCAGCCTGAGTTTGGTATTCTGCCTGACTCCGGGAGGCACATTAACCCGGTAAACACGTTTGTAAAATCCCCAGGGAATATTAACAATCTTTTTTGCACCGGCAATGGCCTCAATGGATGAAATTTCCAGGGTGCCGAAAAGATCAGGGGAATGGTCCATTGCTTTAGGGGTAATCACCTGCAGTTTTGGGGTTTTTCGTCTTGGGGCCGCCTTTTTTATCTGTTTATCTGCGCCCATATCAGGAAGATAAGCACTTAATTTTAATAAAATCATCCCGGAAAGAAAACCGCCCACATGGGCCCACCAGGCAATCCCTGACCCTGCATGGCTTCCTGCGGCATTTAAAAACTGCATGAAAAACCAGATGCCGAGAAAAATAAAAGCAGGTATCTCAATGAACCAGGGAATGATGATAATGGGGATAAGGGTTAAAATCTTTGCCCCGGGGTAGAGGAGAAAATAAGCCCCCATAACCCCGGCGATTGACCCGCTGGCACCTATTGTGGGGACAGCGGAAAAGGGGTTTAATAAAAAATGAAAAACACCGGAACAAAACCCGCATAAAAGGTAAAACACCAGAAATTTCAGGGACCCCAGGTGCTCCTCCACATTATCCCCAAAAATATATAAAAACCACATATTACCGAGAAAATGCCAGAATCCGCCATGGAGAAACATATAGGAAACAGGCGATATCAAAAGATTGAACCCTGAAAACCACTGGGAAACTTCGGGTAGCGTATATTTGGCCGGAACCAGTCCGTAGAGATATACAAATTGCTCCTGACCCGGTCCCATACCCATCTGGAACAAAAACACAACAACGGTGCACGCCATTACAGAATAGGTAGCAACAGGCACACTTCTTGAGTACAGGGTGTCCCTGATGGGTATCATCTAACGATCCTCAGAACATGATTTTTTTCCAGACAGGCTTTTAATGCCTTTATGATTACCATAACTGCATCTTCTGTGTATACGGTATCACCCCCGAGTTTTTCCGCACATTCCTTCATCAGGGATCTGTTCCCCCTGTCCAGGTCCAGTTTGACTCTTATATAATCGGTTAAGGTAAAATAAACAAAGGCAGTCTGAACATCATCTGAATTGGCAATAAAAGACCTTGTTTTCAAGGGAAGCTTCTTTGCCAGAAACGCAACTGAATCCGCAATGTTTCCACATTTTTTTTCAGGTTTCCTCTCCAGAATAACAGGATGGTTTAAGGCAAGGTCTTCAGGGTCAGATTCCATGATCCCCATATATATAATGGTTTCAAGCACGGCTTTCACAGACCGGTAGATATCTGGATCACTGCTTGCCCTTGGCCCGGCAATATTGATAACATCAATGGAATAATCTGCAACAAAGGAATTGACAATAATTGCCGCCTCAAATTCATCCATTTTCAAAAGATCTATATGGCAGCACGGCTTTTTCAACTTAGCCGCAAGATTCTGGGTTAAAAGAGACCCTTTGGTGAGCCTGCCCCTTGAAATAATCAACGTCCCCCGGGAATCCAGGATATTCTGCTCTGTCCGCATGGGGTAACTGTCCGTGGGCATCTCATCCATGTGATATCTGTCGGAAAGTCTGCCGTCTTCGGCTTTTCTGCATGCCGGCACCCATCCACCATGAAACAGATTAAACTTGATTGCCGTATCCAGAGCGGCTCTGTCAGCCCCTGTCTGACCGCCTGAAATAATTTTTTTGATCATAATTTTCACCTGCCGGTTTTGGGTTATGCCCGGGAAAAAGGATAGTGACACGCTGCATAATGATCTTTCTGAGACCTGGACATTGATTGTAGCACGGGTTCCTCATGTTTACAAACGTCTTGTGCATATGGGCATCTGGTGTGGAACCTGCATCCTTTTGGGGGATTTTGAGGAGACGGTACCTCGCCGGACAATATAATCCTTTTTCTGGAAAGAGACAGATCCGGAACCGGGACTGCAGATAAAAGCGCCTTTGTATAGGGATGGGCCGGAAGGCTGTAAATTGTTTCTCCGTCTGCAATTTCAACAATTTTTCCCAGATACATAACGGCAATGCGGTCGGACATATGCCTTACCACAGCCAGATCATGGGAAATAAAGACATAGGTCAGCCCCATGTCCTTCTGCAGCCTGAGCAGCAGATTGATAATCTGGGACTGGATCGACACATCCAGGGCAGAAACCGGTTCATCACATATGATCACCTCAGGGTCCAGGGTGACTGCCCGGGCAATGCCGATGCGCTGACGCTGGCCCCCGCTGAACTCATGGGGATACTTTGTCAGTATGTTTTCTGACAACCCCACTTTTTCCAGGATATCTGAAATTTCTCTGTCCATATCCCTTTGTCTGATATTGTGAATCAGATATTTTTCCCTTAAAATCTCCTGAATGGTGTGTCTGGCATTAAGGGACTCAAAAGGGTCCTGAAAAATCATCTGCATGGTCAAACGAAGCCTTTTTAATTGTCTTCCCTTTATTGTCTTAAGGGAGTCCGCCTTGAACACTGCATCCCCGGCGGTTAACGGATAAAGCCCGAGAAGGCATCGGCCCAGGGTGGTTTTTCCGCATCCGGACTCGCCGACAAGGCCCAGGGTTTCGCCTTTTTTCACATCAAAGGAAACATCATCCACCGCGTAAACCCAGCCCCTGGGTCTCAATAAAATCCCGCCGTGCACTGGAAAATACTTTTTAAGATGTCTGACCCTGAGAATGACATCTGTTTGTTCGCGGGAAATAACATCCTGTTCCCGGGAAACGGCCTCTGAATTCTTCGTGGAAATGACATCTGGCGTTTCCCCGGTAAGGGCCTCTGAATTGTCACTTTCACAGGTGTTTCCGGGCTTTTGTTTGATTTTCCCGGCTTCTTTTCCGTCCAGAAAATGACAGGCCGCCCAGTGCCTGCGGCCAAGATCTTCCTCCTCTGGGGATGTTGCGAAACAGATCTTTTCTGCCAGAGCACATCTCTGGGAAAACCGGCATCCTTTGGGCATATTTTCAAGGGAAGGCACCATTCCCCGTATTGCGGGCAACCGGATTTTGGGCCGGGCAGCCAGAAAAGGCGATGATTTTAAAAGCCCTTTTGTATAGGGATGGGCCGGTGCTGAAAAAAGGTCTGTCACATCTGCCCTTTCCACCACCTTGCCTGCATACATGACAACGGCCCTGTCGCAGTTTTCTGCAATGACTCCGAGATCATGGGTAATCAGAATCACTGCCATGGAAAATCTGTTCTTTAAATCATTTATCAGCTCAAGAATCTGGGCCTGAACCGTTACATCAAGAGCTGTGGTGGGTTCGTCTGCTATAAGAATATCAGGAGAAGCAGATAATGCCATGGCAATCATGACCCGCTGGCGCATTCCTCCGGACAGCTGGTGGGGATAATTGTGAAGGATTTTACCGGGATCTGCAATCCCTACTTTTTCCAGCATGCCCATGGTGGAAGAATGGATTTCTCTTTTGTCCATTTCCGGAAAATGGAGCTGGTACATTTCTTTTAATTGTTTTCCGATTTTATGCACCGGATTCAGCGCTGTCATGGGTTCCTGAAAGATCATGGCAATTCTTTTCCCACGGATTCCATGCATTTTTTCCGGAGAAAAAGACAATAAATTTTCATTGTTAAAGGACACCACACCGGAGGCCACCCGGCCTGCAGGTTTGGGCAGAAGTCCCATGATCGACAGAGCCGTAACACTTTTTCCGCAGCCTGACTCCCCCACAATGCCCAGGGTTTTTCCCCTTTCCAGTTCAAAGCCAGCCCTGTCCACCGCCTTTACCAGGCCCGATTCTGTTTCAAACACAGAGACCAGATCCTTAACCTTTAAAATCACATCCCGGCTCATAAGATCATGTCCCGGTTCACCGGGAAGCTCCCGGCTTATAAGTATCGTCAACGACCACCACAGGATCAAAAGAGGTGCCTTGGTCCATGGCCGCCCGGGTCTGCTGAAATAGTTCCTCATCAAACCAGAAAAGCCCTCCAGTCATGGCGCCAAAGGGATCAAACAGGGAAAGGGATTTTTTTGTGCCGTGCCACTCAGGAAGCTGAAGCCACCGCCAATATCCCTGGCGGACATAGGGCACCATAAAGGTAGGCACAAAGGCACCTGTATCATGAATTTTTTTCTGGATTTCTACAGACAGTGCTTTTCTCTCCGCTTCATTGAGACTTGCCCTGTACTGGTCAATAAGAGAATCAAGTGCTGGATCATCTGTGTTTGTTATATTGTTGGTCTGGGTCTTATGGGCATTATCCGAATGCCAGGACTGCCAGTAGGAAGGCCGAAGACTTGTGCTCCAGCCCATCCATGCCACATCATGTTTTTTTTCAAGGATTTTCTTAAATGCAGCAGTGCTGTCAAGTTTCTGAAGTTTAAGCTCAATACCCGCTTTTCTGGCCTCCTCCTTTAACACCACAAGCCTTGGGGTATGTTCTTCAAAGCCATACACCACTTCAACACTGAACCGCTGCCCCTCCCTCTGCCATATTCCGTCCTCTCCCCTGTGCCATCCTGCCCGGGTCATCAAAGAATCAACCTTTTCCAGGCTGAACTCCCTGGGCCGGATATCCCTGTTTGTGTAACCGCCATAGCCGACATAGGCCTGAGCCAGCCGGAAATAATCACCGCGCAGCACCTTTTGAATCACCTTGTCAATATTCATGCCATGGGCAAAGGCATACCGCACCCGTTTATCTGAAAAAACCGCCTTGTCCAGATTGGGCCACATACCCAGGGCTGAGCGCTGGGTATCATTAAAGAACCATATCTTATTGACATAGCCTTTGTTAAAAACCGCTGTGTCGGATCTATTGTACCAGTACTTGGGCATGGTCAAAGGGAATACATCGACCTTACCCTTTTTGAAGTACTCCCATACCATATTGTAATCCCTGACAACGGTAAAAATAACCCGGTCCACATTAAATCTGTTCTGAAAAAAAAGCAGGTTCTGTGCCCACCAGTTTTTCTTTCTTTTAAATTTAATATATTTTCCCTTTTTAAAATCAGAGATCTGATAGGGGCCGGTATTGGGCACCATCACCCAGTTGTACTTCTGAACAAAATCGCTGCCCAGTCTGTCAATATCTCCGTAAAAATGCTCAGGTGTGGGGGCGATCCCCACTTTCATATACAGATCAGGCTGGGCTTTGGTGCTTTTAACGGCAAGGGTGTGTTCATCATACACCACCACCTTGTCTATCTCCTTTGTATAATAGTCATTATACCAGGGAGCAAGAATGCTCGAAGAGCGCATAAATTTAATGGTAAAGGCAAAATCCCAGGCAGTTACAGGCACATTGTCAGACCATACCGCGTCTTTGTTCAATTTAAAATACATGGTTTTTTTATCATCGCCAAAGGCCCAGTGGGTGGCAATTTCCGGAATAATACGCCCTGTGTTGGGATGGATATTGATAAGCGAGAGTTGATTGTCCAGGATGGCGCTTCTGAAACTGCCGTTGGAATCCGGTCCCACCGTTCGAAAAGTCATGGGAAAACTCATCACAGAGGTATGAAGGGCTCCCCCTTTAACTGCTTGTTCAGAAGCAAAAACAGGATCTGTCTCATTGGTAAGCCAGTTGATGCCCTCGGGCAGTACTGCTGTAATTGTTTTTTCGGACAATTCCTGTTTTTCAGCTGTTTTGGATTGTTTTTTTTTCCTTTGTTTTTCATCATTGCTGCCCGAACAGCCGGACAACAGAAAAACCACCAGGCATAAGATCAGGCATATTTTTTTTTGCATTGTATCTCCATAAAATAATGTAACATTTATCTTTGTTTCGGCCAAAGGGATCAGGCTTTTCTTATACGTCCTTATCAAGCTATAAAACAAATACGTATAAAACTCGATCATCAAGTTTTTTGAAAAGCACCGCCCCCAGCGCTTACCTGTCAGGAACATTGAAAACCAAAATGGACCAATAATATCGTGATGTATAGCATCAGAAAAACTGCATATCAAGCCTTACCTTATACACTGCTTTAAAAATCCAGAACCTGGTGCGACAGAAAACCTGAAAAGGCCGTTCCTTGTTTCTTATAGACCACATGTCCAGGCGGACACAACAAAGCATGAAAGCTGTTAGCTTTTAGCTGAGTACTGATGGCTGACGGCTGATGGCTTTCATATAAAAAAAGCACAGGATCAGACCTTGACGGCGGGGCTGTAATAGGTTAAAAAATTAAAAACAAAACTTTTTACTCCTGCAATAATAATGGATATCATACTGTCCACTGATTTCAATCAGCAGACCTTAACCTTGCATGATAAAAAAACAGGAACAACCAAATGGACATGGCATCTCTTTCCGGTATTATCGCAGGTATCTCCCTGATTGTAAGTGCAATTTTCATGGGCGGGGACATACACAACTTCATCAATATTCCGGGAATCATGATAGTGGGAGGAGGCACCCTTGCCACCACTCTTTTAACCTTTCAATTCAGGGACGTGACGGCTTCCTTTAAAGCCGCCTATTTTGTTTTTACCAAGGAAAAAGAAGATTCTAACCAGGCCGTGGCCACAATGATCAAATTATGCCATATCAGCCGGAAACAGGGGCTTCTTGAACTTAGCAAGGTAAAAACCAATTCCATGTTTCTAAAAAAAGCCTGTGGACTGATATCTGATGGTTCTACTGAAGATGTAATCCGGGCTGCATTGACAACGGAAATTGAATCTCTAAAAATGCGGCATTTTATTGTTCAGGATGTATTTAAAAAAATGGGCACATACTCTCCTGCCTTTGGCATGCTGGGCACCCTGGTCGGTCTTGTGCAGATGCTCAGCCAGCTCCAGGAACCCTCAAACATCGGTCCTGCCATGGCAACTGCATTGTTAACCACATTTTACGGCTCCCTTTTGTCCACTCTTTTTTTTCTTCCCATTGCCGGAAAACTCAAGGCCAGAACTGTGATGGAGGTGATCAACCTTGAAATCATGCTGGAAGGCTCTATTTCAATTCTGGAAAGCAACAATCCAGTTATTATTTATGAAAAACTATCCTCGTTTATCTCAGCCAGGAAGAGAAGGCCGTTAAAAGAAATGAACTTAAAGGCCAAAAAATGAAGCAGACCAAAATTTCAGATTCCCTTGTCTCCAAGGATGATTCAGGGGAATGGCTTGTCACCTATGCTGATCTTATGACACTGCTCCTGGTGTTCTTTGTTCTGCTTTATTCTTTGAAATCCTTTGAACAGGAAAAATTTAAATCCGCTGTTGAAACCATAAAAACGCAGATGGAGAAAAATGTCGCTTTAACGGGGCTGATGGAGCTTATGGAAATACCGGAATCCTTTGATTCAAAGATCACCATTGAGGATGTCACCGGGCTTCATTCCCTGGAAAAAACAATCGTTGACGATATAAATGAATTTGTCCAGAAAAAAGACCTTGAAAAAGATATCGGGGTGTCTGTGCTGGAAAACAAAATTATTGTCCGGGTCAAGGGAAAAGCGCTCTTTCAATCCGGGGCAACTGACTTAAACCCCAATGCCATCCCTATTTTTGATGAAATTGTTAAACTCATTTTTGACTATCCTCTCTACAACATAAATATAAAAGGCCATACTGACAATATCCCTATTTCAACAGAGAAATTTCCATCCAACTGGGAATTGTCAGCTATCCGCGCCACAACAGTATTAAAATATTTTATTAAACGGGGAATCAGACCGGAAAGACTGACAGCAACAGGATACGGTGAAATCATGCCCCTTGTTCCCAATACGTCTCCCGGGAACAGAGCCATCAACAGGAGGGTTGAATTTGTGCTGGAAAAAACCGCTGCACCAAGATAATAAAACCACACTGGAAAGCCCGACCTCAGACAAACGCAGTGCCTACAGGTACAGAGCAGATTGTTCCGACTGCCTTGAAGTGATGTTCCTGGGTAAAAAATTACCCCTTTTTGATATCAGCGCCGGCGGTATTTCTTTTTTTAATCAGGGTTTTTCTGTGAATGACACGGATGTGGTCTACTTTGATCTGAACCTTCCCTTTATGAAAAAAGTGCCTGTTTTTTCCTGCAGGCTGAAAATAATCAGCATTGATGAAAACAATCTCTGTCATCTGGAATTCTCAGGAATCAGTGAGACTGAAGAAGAGATCATTCACCTTTATGTGCTTAAACAGCAGGAAAAACAGCTGAAAAAAATAAAAAAAGACCAACAGAAAAAAAGGAGGGCTGATGTCTGAAAAAGTACAGTATCATGTGATTGTCTACGGAAAGGTTCAAGGGGTTTTTTTCAGGGCTGAAACCAGCAGAGCGGCCCAGAAACTTAATATAACCGGATGGGTCAGGAACCTGGCCAATGGAACCGTTGAGACGTTTATTGAAGGGGATGAAACAGATATCCATAAAATGATACAATGGCTTAAAAAAGGCTCCCCCCTGTCTTCAGTTTCAAAGATTGACCTGCAGAAATCCCCTTCCTGTTCCGATTTTACCTCATTTAAAATAACCGGCTGATTTTTTGGGGGGCAGGCCGGCGTTGTCTGCCCCCTCTGCTGTAACTCGATGATCCGGTTTTTTATATGAAACACTCGTCATAGCATTGCCATTACCGGCGTTTCATTCTTCGTTGTGGCCGGGTCGGTAATCATGGTCCGGCCATGCCGGTTTTATATGAAACAGCCGATTAAGAGCCCCCAGCGGTTACCTGTCAGGAACGTTGAGAACCAAAGGAAATAAGGCTTTTTGCCCTGCCAGGCGTTAAAAAATCAAGCTGTTTGAGGACCGCAGGCCGCAGTGCCGCCGATTTTTAGCCTGGCAGGGCAAAAAGCAAGCAAGATGCGAAGATTAATTTTTGGAAGATCCCTAAACTTTTTTTATATTTCTAAAATCCAAGATCCTCATTTATCAATATTACTTTTACTCTGTCTTTGGGAAAACTTTTTTCTGTAATGGTCCAGGTATTACATATACGGTCAGGACTGCTGCAGTCATGGCAGAACCCCTTTTCCCTGCACGGGGTTTTTTTGTCAAGATTCATGGCATTGACCGGTGCAGCATAATTTTTAATTCTGAACATTGCATCTTCTATGTCACTGCAGATTTTATTCCTTCCTACTAAAATGATAACATTTTTCGGGCCAAAGGTAATTCCGCAGACCCTGTTTCCGATCATATCCAGGTTGACAAGCTGTCCGTCCTCAGTAACGCCGTTCGTACCTGTAATAAAAAGATCAACAAGCAGAGATTTTCTGCGAAGCGCCATGGATTCTGCTGCTGCAAGGGACCTGTCAAAGGTATTGAGAACCTCAAATCTCTCATCATCCTTAAGCGCATGAAAAAGGCCTGTGGAAACAAAGGTCATTGAGCCCCCCCAGGAAATACTTTTAACCTTAAGCCTGAGCAGTATCTGATCAAGCACGATTTCCTTAGCCTTTTCTGTATTTTCTGCAATGTAAGGATCAAAACTGTTTTTTTTAAGCTTTTCTTTAACAAGTTCAAGCTTAAGCTTCCAATAATTGTCTATGGGATTTTTCATTGAATCAGCCTCCAGATATTTTTGTTTGTATTTCACCAAATATTTGAATTTTAACTGAAACTAATGGGAAGTTGCAATGGTTTTTATTTTTTTTCATTTTTTTAAAAAAAAAGATTGACTTAATAAAATTACTTTTTTATAGTCGCAGATACGATATAAATTAAATTCATTATTTTTATATCATTTTTTTTCTAAGTTAATAAACAATAACAGCCCTGGTTATATAAAACAAGATATTACAGATCAGCCCATAAGAAACTGGCAACAAAACTCAACACAGGGCTGACTGAACTATCACAGATTTATTCAAATTAAAGCCAGGATATTTTGAGGTCTGAAAACTTGATCAGCTCATTCGCACTTTCTAAGGAACTTCTCTTTGCTCATATTTGTTAAATGAAGATATTCATTACAATATAAGCAGCAGAAGTCAGTCAGGGTCCACAGTTCAATATTGTATGTTTTTTTCCAATATTGCAATATTGGCTTGTTCAGAATAGACCAGCTTTCAACCCATGTCAACAACCCCTCGGCTAAAGACCGAGGGGCTTGCAAGGCAACTTGTAAGCCCGGTTGATTAGCCTAAGTCTTAACTGACTACGTTACATTGGAATATATAGTCATCCCAAGGTACTCCACACGC
>JAYEJJ010000132.1:0-3604 GCA_034660495.1 Thermodesulfobacteriota bacterium
TGTTTGAGGACCAGTGGCCGCAGGTCGCCGATTTTTAGCCTGGCAGGGAAAAAGTCCTCCGTCGTTCTCGTTCCTGACAGGCAACCGCTGGGGGCGGCGGTATTCAAAAAACTTGATAATCGAGTAATAAAAACGTAAATTTTTCTCACGTTTTTGAAATATTTTATTATTGGAAGTCAACATAGACAATGACCAATCTATTATCACATTATTATTATACTAAAATTATAATCCCTGGATTTTTCTTTTCCCGTCAATTTTTTCCTTGACTTTGAACATGTTTTCATTGAGAACAGGGAGCGTTACAGAACAATTGAAAAATCAAAAATGTTGTAAACCCATAACCTAAAAGAGAAATAGATTACCACACCTATGAAAATTATAATCATCGGCGCAGGTCCCTGCGGCCTGGGAGCCGCCTGGAGACTTGCCGAACTTGGACATGACACCTGGACCCTGTTTGAACAGAACCATCACGTGGGCGGTCTGTCCGCCTCGTTTCAGGACAGCGAAGACTTCTGGTGGGACATCGGCGGACATGTATTGTTCAGTCATTACCCGTATTTTGATCAGGTCATGGATACGGTTATGGACAGGGAAAAGGACTGGCTCTACCATGACAGAAGCGCCTGGGTCTGGATGGAAAACCGTTTTATCCCCTACCCCATTCAGAACAATATCCACCGACTGCCCAGAAATATTTTCAAGGAATGCCTTTACGGCCTTCTGGATTTGAAAAACGAATCCCCTGCCCGTCTTGAGCATTTCGGTGACTGGATTCAGGCCGGTTTCGGCAGGGGACTGGCCAAATGGTTCCTGAATCCCTACAATTACAAGGTCTGGGCCTATCCAGTAACAGAGCTGAGCCATAACTGGGTGGGAGAACGGATGGCCAGCGTCGATGTTAAACGCATCCTTGACAACTATATTGACCAGAAAGATGACATTGCCTGGGGCCCGAACGCCCGGTTCAGATTCCCAAAACACCGGGGCACCGGCGCCATATGGGGAAATATTGCTGCGGCCCTGCCTCAAAATAAAATTCATCTGAATGCCCGGTTGAGCAGAATAGATCTGAACGAGAAAACAATAGAACTTAAAAACGGTTGAACGCATGAATTTGATATCCTGATCAGCACCATACCTCTTGATGAACTGACCCGGTTAACCCATGTGACATCAGAGGATTCAGAAAACAGGCATGAAAACAGCTTAAATTCAAGTAAAATGAACACCCAGAACACTCAACATCTGAAATACTCCTCCACCCACATAGCCGGCCTGGCACTAAAGGGAAATCCTCCTGAGCATCTGAATGACAAATGCTGGATCTATTTTCCGGAAAACGACAATCCCTTTTACCGGGTCACGGTATTCAGCAACTACTCTCCCAATAATGTACCGGATATAAACTGTTCCTGGTCACTTATGTGCGAAGTCAGTGAAAGCCCCATGAAAAAAGTAAACCATAACACTATCATGGAAGAGGTGATCCAGGGCGCCTTAAACACAAAGCTGATAAAAGGCAAAGGGCAGATCAGCCACACCTGGTATAAACGGATGGAAAAAGGGTATCCGACGCCCAGTAGACACAGAAATCAAAACCTGTTTCCCCTGTTGATCGCTTTTGAAAAACACGGCATTTATTCCCGGGTCAGGTTTGGCGCCTGGAGATATGAAGTCGGCAATATGGACCATTCATTCATTCAGGGGGTTGAATCGGCAAATAAAGCCATTTATAAAGGAGAAGAACTGACGTTGTGGTATCCGGATGTTGCAAACTCACCCCATCCGTCAGAGGATTGATGAGAACCCTTGCAGGGGCAGGCCACCTTCCTGCCCCTGCAAGAGTAAATCCAAAACATCTCATCTAATAATAACAGCAGCCAATACGTCACCCCATACAAAATATTTATAACAGCCTGGAAAAACCTTTTTTACATGTAGTGATGACCCCTTGGTTTTTCAAGGAATTCAACACTTTGGCCCAAATATTTTCCCTGGGAAATTCTTTGATCACAATGATATTTTCACCTTTGCGTTTGTTCGTGCTCCCCCTGACTTCTGGAATTAACTCATAAAGCTGCTCCTTGACATGATACATTGCTTCTTCCTCACGGTTACGATATTCCTCCTTACAATTAAAAACACAGTCAAGGGAAAAGGCACCAAAAAGAGCAACCTCATCCCACAGATATTCCCTATACCCCATGATATTTCGAAAAGGATCTTTAAAATGGGTAAAAATATCCCCATCACTCCTTTTTCTCATGGACTGAACCTGATTTCTCTTTTCGACTATCCGCTTAAAATCACCTATAACATCATCCAGAGCTGCCAGATGAATGCATCCCTCTTCAAAATTATCCGGTTCTTCAGAAGAGCCAGACCCATTATTTTCCTCCCAGAAATAATATTGTTTTTTGTCTACGCCCATAAAAAGAAGGGCCCTCTTAACAGCAAATATAAGGGAAAGCGGAAGAATTCTCTTTAAATTTGTCCCATCGTAGTTCTTAATTATTGTCATCATGGCATTTCTGTGCATGAGATACCGTTTTTTTGTTTCCCTTTGGGTATCCAAAGTGCCATGACCTCTGTGATAGACAATGGACTCTGTCGCGATAACAACCCTATAGCCTATAACCCACAAACGCCATCCCAAATCAACATCTTCAAAAATTGCAAAATAATCATCATCAAAACATCCGACTTTCTTGAAAACCGCTTTGTCTATAAACATTGCACCCCCACAGGGAAAGAGGATCTCTTGGCCATCATTCAGTTCTGTTCCATGCAATTGATCGGCAAATCCGAGATAGTGAAGGGTCCCTCCACAGAAATCTATATTGTCTCCCGTCCAGTCAAATATTTTTGATGAGGCGCAAACAACTCCCTCTGCCCTGTTCAAATGGGCCACCCCCTCTTTAATCCAACGGGGATCCACTTTCATGTCATTGTTAAGAAAGGCAAGGACATCTCCTGTAGCCTCTTCAGCTGCAATTTTATGAGGTCTGGCAAAACCTATATTATGATCACTCTTCAATATGGTTGCGCCGGGACAATCTGATTTTATCACATCACACGAATTATCAATGGAACCGTTATCAAAAACAATAATTTCCAGTTTATCCCTGGGGTAGTCGACAGATTCTAAAGAGGAAAAGAGATCTTTTAAATAATGGGCGCCATTAAAATTAACAATAATAACAGAAACACGTTTCACTCTTTTTCCTCCTTTTCCACAGCGCCTTTGGCATAATTAACGTCAAGAACAAATTTATATTTTTCATGGGAAAGTGAAACCTGAAAAAATGAATCGAGAACCGCGAGTATTTTAACCAATATTACAGCCACAGGGTACAGCCTTGCTTTTGTTTTAAGCAGTTCCCGGTCACCAAGTAACCAGGTAAGGTCAGGATGCTTCTCAATAAATATGTTTGATGCCCTGCCGACGTTTTGCTGCCGTTTACAAAAAGAAGGTATCCCTACAGGGTGGTGATGATATGCCACAGCTTCTGCGTTGTAGTAAAGGCTGACCCCTGAATGTTCCAGACGTAACCCAAGTTCAATATCTTCCCAACCGTAAATATCAAAATCTTCATCA
>JAYEJJ010000133.1:0-3583 GCA_034660495.1 Thermodesulfobacteriota bacterium
TAACACCTCCCACAATGTTTGTTTTGTCTATGATATCAAGTAACTCTGTAGCTTTTTTAGGTTGTTTGGGTTTATGCACTCGCTTCTCAAGTGGTCTAAGTTTAATTTTTCCCTGTTTTTCCAATTTCAGAGCTCCTGACACCACAAACCTAATATATTGTTTTAACTGAAAATATTCAAATTTAGGATCGTAATTTTAAATGCATAAAAAAAACCAGACAAATACCATATATTGTGCTTATTGTCTTTGTTTTTAAAAAAAAATACTATATATAGAAAATGATTATGCATTCAAAATTAGCTGAGGTCAGGAGTTCTGAATTTAATCAGCAAATTCAAGCACGAATTTACTTTCAGAGATCCTGTGGGTGTTTTCCATTCAAGGTTCTCACAGATTGTATTTGCAAGTTCTCTGCGTGATAAATTGGGAAATTTTTCAACATAAGTAATTACCTCATGAATCTCAACATCTTCTGCTAATGATATAATATTCGCCATTTCTAAGATCCTTATTTTTCTGTAACAACTATACAATATTAGAATCTCATGGCAAAGCCAAAAAGTCAAGCACTTTTTTTTAAACTATGATTACAAGATGATACGTCAAAAAAATATAATTTTGTATGACATTGGGCGGCGCCCTGGGGCTGGACTATCCCTTTGTGGATGAGGGAATTGTCAATTTTATCTGGTTTGACAGCAAAATCCCCTATTATTACGGGGCACTGGCCTTGTTTGTGCTGATATTCGGGGCAGTGAGATGGATGGAAAAACACCGCATTGGCTATTATCTCAAAGCAGTAAGGGAAGGGCAGGAAACGGCTGAATTCCTAGGGGTAAACTCCACGCTGGTAAAAATTTTGGCCATGGGGGCATCGGCCTTTCTGGCGGCCCTGTGCGGTGCTTTTTTTGTTCAGTACAATTACCGGGTGGACCCGCCCATGGTCATGTCCCTGGACATGTCCATGAAATTTGTTCTGATTACGATTTTCGGGGGATCAGGGACCTTTTTCGGACCCCTTCTTGGAGCGGCCGTGCTGATTCCCCTTCAGGAGTACAGCCGGGCGTATCTCGGCAGCCTGGGCAGCGGGGTGGATCTCATTGTGTTCGGATTTCTCATTGTGCTTGTGGTTATCAAACAGCCCAGGGGAATTATGGGCATTCTTTCCGATATGATAAAAAAACACCAGAACCGGAAAATCAGGGACAGCAGAATTGGTGAAACTCAAGGCAGACCCGGTGATACAGGCAAACCCGGTGATACAGGTAAACCTAGTGATACAGCCGCCGGCAAAGGGGGAAATCAAGATGGCACTGCTTAACGTAACCGATCTGACCATGTCATTTGGTTCCCTGGTAGCGGTAAATTCGGTTTCCTTTGACGTGGACCCGGGCACCATTGTGGGGCTGCTCGGTCCCAACGGTGCCGGGAAAACAACTTTGTTCAATTGTATATCCGGGTATTACCGTCCCACCGCAGGTCAGGTGTATTTTGACGGCAGCGATGTGACGGGTCAGCCGGCCTACCGCATGGCACGGAAAGGAGCGGTGCGCACCTTTCAGGTGGTTCAGCCCCTTAAAGAGCTGTCAGCCCTTGAAAATGTGCTTATCGGCGTCTTTTTAAAGGAAAAATCCACGTCAAAGGCCTTTGACATTGCTCAGGAAGTGATTTCCCTGTGTCATCTAACCCCCTATCAGGATGCCATGGCCGGTGAACTGCCCATCGGTATTAAAAAACGCCTGGAAATGGCCAGAACCCTTGCCACGCGGCCAAAACTGCTCATGCTGGACGAGGCCATGGCCGGTTTAACTTCCACTGAAGTGAAAACCGCGGTTGCGCTGATTCAGAAAATCCGCTCAAGCGGCATTACCCTCCTGGTGGTGGAGCATATCATGGAGGCCATCATGCCCATTGCCGACAAGGTGGTGGTCCTGGACGGGGGAGAGAAAATTGCCGACGGCCCGCCAGGAGACGTAATTGAAGATGAGCAGGTGATCAAAGCCTATTTCGGGGAAAAATACAGCAGACGCATGAAAGAGGAGAAAGCCCATGGCAGCGCCTTTGCTGAGCGTTGATGATATTAACTGCGGATATGACGGGGTTCCTGTGATTCACGGCATTTCCCTGGAGGTGTATCCAGGAGAGCTTGTGGCCATTGTGGGCACCAACGGGGCCGGGAAAACCTCCGTCATGAAGACCATTGCCGGGCTGATCACCCCTGAAAAAGGGTCTGTTTCCTTTAAAGGGGAAGTGATCACCGGACTGCCCGCCCATCAGACGGTGCGGCGGGGCATCAGTTATGTGCCCGAAGGCCGGCGGCTCTTTCCTAAATTATCGGTCCGGGAGAATCTTGAACTGGGAGCGTATATATCCAGGGACCGCAAAGAGATTGATGTCCGCCTGGATCAGGTGTTTGAACTGTTTCCCATACTGAAGTCCAGGGCAGACCAGGTGGCAGAGACCATGAGCGGCGGCGAGCAGCAGATGCTGGCCATTGCCAGGGGAATCATGTCAAAACCCGAGCTGCTCATGCTGGATGAAATGTCCCTGGGGCTGATGCCGTCCCTGGTGGAAAAAATGATGGAAACCATTCAGATTGTCCATGAAGGCGGTATTACTGTCCCTCTGGTGGAGCAGATGGTACAGGACGCCCTGGAGGTGGCCCACCGCGGATATATGGTACAGACCGGCAGGGTGGTGCTGTCAGGGACATCAGATGAACTCCTGTAGTCCGATGATGTGCGCAAAGCCTATATGGGCATGTAGGCCCGCAGCCGGCTGAAATCAGACCTGACCATCCAGAATTCTGCGTATTTTAACGGCAAGATCCCTGAGGGCAAAGGGTTTCTGGATAAAATTAAATTCATCTGATGTTTGACATCGGTCGGTGATGATATCGGCTGCATACCCGGACATGAATAAAATTTTGACGTCAGGATAAATGATTTTTATCTGTTCAGAAAGCGCAGAGCCGTCCATTCCCGGAAGGATCACATCGGTGATCAGTAAATGGATATCCCCGTTATAAGCTTGAGCTGATTGTATCCCCTTTTCAGGCGTGGCTGCCTCTAAAACCTGGTAGCCGAATTTTTCAAGGAATTTTCGGGTCAGTTTGAGGATAGGCAGCTGGTCTTCAACTACCAGTATGGTTTCCCCTCTGCTTAACAGGGCAACTTCAGGGATATCCTTATCATCGCGCCCCTTTATTGTTTCATCCCCTGTATACACAGGCAGATATACCCTGAAGGTGGTGCCTTTGTCTGGTTCGCTGTATACATTGATAAAGCCTTTGTTCTGTTTCACAATGCCGTAGACTGTGGCCAGGCCGAGTCCAGTTCCCTTGTAGACAGGTTTGGTTGTGAAAAACGGTTCAAACAGATTGTCAAGGGTGTGCTGGTCCATGCCGCACCCGTTGTCGCTGAAGGCCAGGACTGCAAAATTCAGAGCTCCTGACATCACAAACCTAATATATTGTTTTAACTGAAAATATTCAAATTTAGGATCGTAATTTTAAATGCATAAAAAAACCAGACAAATACCATATATTGTGCTTATTGTCTTTGTTTTTAAAAAAAAATACTA
>JAYEJJ010000134.1:0-3577 GCA_034660495.1 Thermodesulfobacteriota bacterium
ATAATTACAGGTTTGTCTGTCTCTTGAACCATTTTAATTAGATAAGATAAACTGGCTTTTGCTTCTGAAATATTAGTAATTTTCATTACAACCTCCTTTTTTAACAAAGATAATACTCAGACTAAAGGTTAGTCTGGTCTGGTCTGGTTGTCAATGATTTATATTGATATGAACTTTCTTTCACAGCTATTTTACATGATAAAAAATCCAGGCACTGCTACTCCTGCTATTTATGCCATATATATAATCACCCCGATGCTTTGGCTTGTGTCAATAATTAAATAAGATGTCCCCGGAATTCTTTAAATAAGATGTCCCCGGAATTCTTTTTATCATCTCCTTTGTCATACAGATCCATTTTGGGATAATACTTTTTACGAGTCTCTGACCAAGACTGTGGGCAAATCAGAAAAGAACCATTTTGGAACCTGTTACTCAATTACTGTGGCTGACGGCAGCTCGTCATCGCAGCAACTCAAACCAGAAAGTACTCCCTTTGCCAACATCACTGTCCAATCCGATCCGGCCGCCATGGGCTTCAACCGCCAGCTTGCAGAACGCAAGGCCAAGGCCCGTCGAAAACCCCTGGCTTTTTTTGCGCGCCTCAACCTGGGAGAATTTGTCAAACACCCTGTCACGGTATTCCAAGGAAATACCAGGGCCGTTATCCGACACAGACACCTGTACCGTGGCCTCATGGTCCTCGATATCGATACTGATGGCGCCATAGACAGGGTCAGTGAATTTGATGGCGTTGTCCACCAGGTTCCGGACGACACGCTGGATCAAATGGGCGTCGCAGGGCAGAGCTTTCATTTTCTCCGGCGATGTCATGGTGAGCGTGCGCTGGCCCTTGCGAAACTCATACAGGCGTATTGTCTCTCCAACGATTTTCAGCATGTCAGACGCCGATCTCTCAAGTGACATCTTCCCGGCCTCCATCTTGCTAACGTCCAAAAGGGACGAAATCATGTTCAGGAGGTTTTTACCGGCGCTGAGAGAATTACCGATTAATTCGGTGACCTCCTCGGGCAAATTCTCATCCACGGCCATTTCCAGGTTGCCGAGGATAACCATCAAGGGAGAGCGCATGTCATGGACAACCATATGCACCAAGCTGTCCCGCAGGGATTCCAGGTCCCGGAGTCTGTCGTTGGCTGCCTGCAGTTCCAGCCGTTGCCGGCGCATCTCAAGATGCGCCTTGACCCGGGCATGGACCTCCTCGAACTGAATGGGCTTGGTCACGTAATCCACTCCCCCTGCGGCAAAGGCCTTGACCTTGTCCTCGGTATCCCCCAGGGCGCTGATGAACAGTATGGGGATCTCTTGCAGGGCATCATCGGCCTTGAGACGTCTGGCGACCTCAAAGCCGTCCATCTCCGGCATCATGATGTCCAGCAGGATTATATCCGGGGGATTCCTGGCCGCGGCATCCAGAGCCATCCGGCCGTTGGGGAAGGCCAGCACCCTATAGCCCCTCTCCTGAAGCATGTCTCTAATAAGATTGAGATTTTCCGGGGTGTCGTCCACCACCATGACAGTGGCGCTACGTTCCTGATCATTCATTGTCGTTTCCTCCATTTTTTTCATTTATATAAATAAAAGAGAGCAAGGAGTGTACCAGTAATAAAACATTTCTGTAACCATTTGATTTAACAATTTTAAATTCGGTTTCTATGTAGTTGGGCTTAAATTTTTATTCCATCATAATGATAGTCTGATGGAAATCAATCTATCATTATGATGGATCAGGCCAGAATTTTTTAATTTTCCGATAAAGGGTTGCCTCACCGATTTTCAAGATCCTGGCAGTCTGTTTTCTATTATTATTTGATTTTTTAAGGGCATTTTCAATGGCTGCTTTTTCATAAGCTTCAAGAGAATCATCCAGAAGTTTTATTCTGTTTGAGCCTCTTTTATGGATATTTTCAGGAAGGTCTCCGGGCAGAACTAATGTTTCAGTACCCAGAGCCATAATTCTTCTGACAATATTTTCAAGCTCTCTTATATTGCCGGGCCATCCATAATTTTCCATATATGCAAGAGCTTCTCTGGAAAACCCTTCAACCAGAGAAAAATCTGTTTTAAATTTTTGTAAAAAATGATTTGTCAAAAGCTCAATATCATCTTTTCTCTGCCTTAACGGCGGGACATTGATCTTTATAGTATCAAGTCTGTAATAGAGGTCTTCACGAAAATTACTGTTTGAGATTTCAGCTTTAAGGTCTCTGTTTGTTGCTGCAATGATTCTGACATCAATTTTTATCGATTTGTCTGAACCAACAGGTCTTACTTCTCTCTCCTGGATCAGCCTGAGCAGTTTTGCCTGCATCTTAACGGGCAGTTCTCCGATTTCGTCAAAAAAAAGGGTTCCCTTATGGGCAGTTCGAATAAGACCCCTGGTTTGAACATGAGCCCCTTTAACATGACCGAACAGTTCACTTTCCAGCATGGTTTCACTGATTGTTGTGCAGTCAACTGTTACAAAACCATGATCAGATCTGGGACTGTGCTGGTGTATGGCCTTTGCCACAAGCTCTTTTCCACTCCCTGTTTCACCCTGTATCAATATAGTTGCATCGAGAGGTCCTGTCTTGCTGATCATTTTTTTCAGCTCTAAGGTTTTAGATGAATCTCCAATGAGTTTTTCATACTTGAATAAAAAACCCATCTCATTTTTAAGGGTCAGGTTCTCCTGTTTTAACTGCCGGATATTATATAGCTGTTCCACTCTTGCAACAAGACTTTCCGCCACAAAGGGTTTTTCAATAAAATCCTTTGCCCCTGTTTTAATGGTCTTTACAGCATCTTTGATGCTGCCGTGACCTGTAAGCATTATAACCATAATATCCGGGTATAGTTTTTTTATCTTCTTTAATAAAGATAAACCATCCATGCCGGGCATTTTCAGATCAATCAAAGCTGCATGGATTTCATGCTGTTCCATGATAAAAAGTGCATCTTCACCATTAAGCGCAGTATAAAGCCTGAAATTATGTTCAAGAAAAAGCCGCTTTAATGACGAAAGAATGGCTTTTTCATCATCCACAAACAGTAAATTGAATTTATTTGTCAGCTGATTATTCATTTTACATATTTAAATGCTCCATACAGGCAACTTTTACCATCCTTTGGCCTTTTAAATTTCCCACTGCAGTTTTCTGATTTCATAAACCAGACGATATCCTGAATTTTCAAACCTGATTTTAAATCTATTGGCCTTTCCTGTCAATATTGAATCTACGGAATTCACGGTTTGATTCATTTTTTAATGATTCTTTTTTTTCCTCTAATAATTTTAAACCTGTAAGGGTGGTTTCAAACCCCTGCGGCCACATTCATGGACGGGATAAAAAAATAGGCCTTGATCATCGTTTCGCCCAAAGGGGTCAGGCTTTTCTTATTCGTCGTTATCAAACAATGAAGACGTACTGCATAGACAGTTAAGATGGGCGCATTCCCATTTTCCCGGTTAGCGTAGGCATATTATCCGTAGGGGTGGAAATATGATAATTGCTTAATAAAGCATATAAAAACAATGAGTTATATGACAAAAAAACCATCCAATCCCATTTTC
>JAYEJJ010000135.1:0-16630 GCA_034660495.1 Thermodesulfobacteriota bacterium
CATAAGGCTGTCTTTATAACAATTTATAACACCAATTTAAAAAGGCAATCTCATATAACCCTTTGAAAACACTACGACTCATAATTCTTTAAAAAAGTCAAATTAAAAATTTCGAAAAGTCAAGTACTTATTTTTTATATGAAAGCCATCAGCCGTCAGCCATCAGTACTCAGCTAAAACCTAAAACCTAAAACCTAACAGCTAACAGCTAACAGCTAACAGCTAACAGCTAACAGCTAACAGCTAACAGCTTTCATGCTTTGTTTTGGCCGGGTCGATGATCATGGACCGGGCATGCCGTTTAATAAGAAAACCCTCAGCCATCAGCTGAACACTGGGGGCTGATTACTGATTACAACACATCACTGCCTTCTTCTCCGGTTCTGACGCGCACGGCTTGTTCAACGGGAAGGGTAAAGATCTTTCCATCTCCGATTTTTCCGGTATTTGCAGTTCTGCATATGGTATTTACAACTTCATCGGCCCTTCTGCTGCTTACCATTATTTCAATTTTAATTTTGGGTACAAAGTCCACCACATACTCGGCGCCCCTGTATATTTCCTTGTGGCCCTTCTGCCGGCCGTATCCCTTAACCTCTGTTATGGTCATTCCCATAATACCGATTTCATTTAAGGCTTCTTTGACATCATCCAGCTTAAATGGTTTTATAATGGCTTCTATTTTTTTCATTTTTCCTCCTTATTACTCCTGATTTATTTTAATTTCAGGGAGATTGTACAGAATGGCTTTTTTTATGCTTTGCACATGGGCCGGGTTCTCTATTTTTTCATCATCAATGGATTTCACATAAAATACATCTACCACCTGGTCCACTTTTGTTGCTGCCATGACGACCCTCACATCAATGCCCCATCTGTAAAGGGTGTTTGTGATGGTAAAAAGAAGTCCTGGAAAATCATAGGTAAACACTTCAATAATGGTAAAAAAACGGGAGATTTCATTGTCTACTTTCACACGGTTGGGCTGGGGAATCTGTCCCGACGTCAGGGTAATGGATTTTGGTATTCTGTCATGGAGTCTGTCCAGAAACTGGTCGTCCTTTAATGCCTGCTGCAGTTCTTTTTCCGCTTTTTCCCATTTTTGATTTTCAAAGATTCTGTCCCTGGGCGGTCTGACCTGGAAAATATCCAGGGCAGTATTATGTCCCCAGGAATAGGCCTGGGAGCCCACAATGTCCAGGCGGTTTAAAAAAAATACCCCGGCAAGCTTTGAGTAAAATCCAGGCTTGTCCCTGCCGCATATGGAAACCCTGCGTATTTCTGAATTATCCTCTTTTGTTATTTTCCACAGAAAATTCCGGTTGCCCAGATTCTTGTAAAGGGACAGGTGGCCGATGATTTCCTGAACCGGCATATACAGCAGATATCTATGGGACATGGAATCCAGATCTTTTTTGGTTTCCGCTTCATCCCATTCTTTTTTCCTTAAATTTAAAAGGGTCTGTTTTTTTTTGTAAATCACTTTTGCTGTTTTCCGGGTGGCCAGTTCGCTGTTTTTTAATACACTCATTGTCTTTAAAAACAGGTCCCTTAACAGGCTTTCCGTCCACTGCCCCCAGGCTTTAGGCCCTGTTGCCATGGCATCTGCCACGCTGAGAAGATACAGCTTTCTCAGTCTGCCGATGCGGCTGATTCGGTCGGCACAGAATACAGCAGTTTCCTCATCCGAGGTGTCACGTCTTGTGGCGGTTTTCATCAGAAAGAGGTGATTTTTGATGAGAAAAACAAGATCTTCAATTTCAGAGGGCCGAAATCCCAGCCGGGCGGTAATTTTTCCGGCAATTTCAGCCCCCCGCCGGGAATGCTCCACAGCGGGATCTATTTTGCCGATATCGTGGAGCAGGGCGGCCAAACGCAGCACTTTCTTGTCTCTTATGCCCTTGTAAACTGCTGTATAAAACCCTAATCCCTGGCTGCTGTTTCTTTTGTTGAAATTGTTTATCAGCTGGACGCAGCGGATAGAATGCTTGTCAACGGGAAAAAGATGGTATTGATTGTACTGGATTTTGTTTACTATCTGGGAAAATTCAGGAACAAACCCCTGAAGTACCCCTGTGGCAAGCATGACGTTGAGAACATTGAATTCCCATAAAGAGTATGACAGAATTTTGTGAAAATCCCTGATATTGGATGGATCTCTTTGAAACTCCTCATCCACCAGATAGGCAAATTCGTTCACAATCCGCCGGGTTTCAATAGACAGCGGCTTTTTCAGCCGTCCGCTTTCCACAAATATTTTTAACAGAAGTTCAGGATGCTGGGGCACCAGTTCCATGGAGGAAAATTCAAGTTTTTTACACCTTATCTGAATCCCGCTGACCCGGGTGGGTTTTGGCATAATAACGCGTTTTTTTCTTTTTTTCATGCCACGGGGTTTGATGGCCTGAATATACTCTTTTAACAGCTGGTGAACCTGTTTCAGAAATTCCATTTTTGAATGGAGTTCGCCCATAAAGGATTCAACGCCCTGATGGCCTGTTGTTTCCTTGAATCCGAATTCCTTTGCCACCTCAACCTGGAGTTCAAAATGAAGCTGGTCGCATTTTCTGCCTGTGAGCTTGTGGAGTATATTCCTGGTTTTCCAGATAAAGGACAGGGCATCTTCCAGTTCCTGGTATTCCTCGGTGGAAAGAAAGCCGCAGCGTTCTATATCTCTTCTTGTGCTTACCTCTGATACCATGCGGGCATACCACAACAGGCTGTGATAGTCCCTGAGACTGCCTAAGCCCAGTTTAAGATTGGGTTCTATCAAATAGGTTGAGTCTCCGAATTTTTCGTGGCGTTCTGTTCCAATGGCCGTTAAATTGTCCAGGCTCTGTGAAAGATGGTGCTCGGCAAGCTGGTATCTGAATTGGGTCATTAAACGGGAAAAAAGGGCTGTGTTTCCGCAGATCAGTCGGGCGTCCAGGGTGGCAGTGAGAACATCAAAGTGTTCCCATGCGTACAAAAGGGATTCTTCAATGGTTCGGAAGGCATACCCGGTTTCAAAGCCGGCATCCCACAGGGGATAGACAATGTCCTGGATCAGTTCATCTGCCAGGGGAGAGACGTGTCTGTCAAAAAGAACGAGAAGATCGATGTCAGAATGGACACACTGCTCCTGCCTTCCATACCCGCCAAGGGCGACCAGGGCCATGGGTGTATCTGATTTGACCATTTGAGATACAGCCGGGCTGTGTTTAAAAACTGAGGTCAGATAAGCGTCAAAAATTCCAGTATAGGTTTTCAGAAAATCCGGGTACCTGTTTTTAGACAGATTTCGGGTCAGCTTCTGCCGCTGTCTGATTAATTTGCCGGCTGCATCATGTTTCATGATATTTAATTATTGGGGAATATAAGAACAGGCATGGTTGTCATGCCTGAGGCCCTTCAGAATCAGGACTTGGGATCAGGTTCTATTTTTTCAGGCTCTTTTTTTTTTTCCTCTATAACACTTTCTTTATCATTACTGCCGACTTCTTTTGTTGCCCGTTTAAAATTCTTGATTCCCTTGCCAATGCCTGATCCCAGCTCAGGCAGTTTGCCGGCGCCAAATATGATTATGATAATCACAAGAATAATTATCAGTTCAGGCATCCCAATTCCACCAATCATAGTATTCTCCTGTTATTTTATATGATCATATAAAGTTTTGAAATTAATACCACCCAGTTTAAAAAGTGTCAATCTTTAAAACCTGGCGGACAGGAGTGACAGATTTGGAATATGATAGGTATGAAAACCATTTTTTAAACTTTTCTTGACAAACCCTGGAAGTTTCTATCTTATTTATGATCAGGTTAGAACTTTGATTGGTTTAGAACTTTGCAGATAAATAATCCTGAGGGCATACTCCCACCAGCTGAGGGCATACTCTCACCAGAAAATGGGTCGAAGACAGTAACCCGGCGATTTCCCCTTGTTTTGGTCCATTGGAGCAGGTTTTATCCCCCAATGAGCTGGATGCTCACAAAAAAGATAAAAAGTCGAATCAGCTGCCGGGATTACACAACTTTCATATAAACCACATGTCCTGGCAAACACAACAAAGCCTGAAAGTTGTTAGCGGAGTACTGATGGCTTTCATATAACCGGCATGGCCGGACCATGATCATCGATCCGGCCACAACGAAGAATGAAACGCCGCCAATGGCAACGCTTTGACGAGTGTTTCTTATAAAAAAGGAAAAGACCATGCGGTTTTTTAATACAGCCGGTCCTGTGAACAGTTCGGACCATTACTGCCTTTCACCCCTTGAGCGGTTTGATCTTGAAGAGATTGAAATGCTCATCAGCCAGAAAGAATACTCTGTGCTCCATGCCCCGAGACAGACCGGCAAGACCAGCAGCATGCTGGCATTGGTTGATTATCTGAACCATCAGGGGCAGTACAGAGCGCTGTACTGCAATGTAGAGACGGCCCAGACGGCAAGGGAGGACGTGGCAAGGGGAATAAAAAATATTCTGTCGGTGTTGTCCTACAGTGCTGAACATGGGCTGGATAATGACTTTCTGGAAAAAAACCGGACAAAAATTTTATCTGAAAATGGGGAAGATGCTGCTTTAAAGGTATGTCTGGGTAATTTCTGTGCCCATCTTGATAAGCCTTTTGTGCTGGTTCTGGACGAGATAGATGCCCTGGTGGGGGATACGCTGATATCGGTTCTGCGCCAGTTGAGAAGCGGATATACGGACAGGCCGAAGCGGTTTCCCATATCCGTGATTCTCTGCGGGGTAAGGGATGTCCGGGACTACCGCATTCATTCCAGCAGAACAAAAGAGATCATCACTGGTGGCAGTGCGTTTAATATCAAGGCAGAATCATTGCGCATGGGGGATTTTACCCGGGATGAGTTGTACTCACTTCTGGCCCAGCATACTGAAGAGACCGGACAGAAGTTCAGTGAACAGGCCGCTGCCTGTATCTGGCATCTAAGCTGCGGCCAACCCTGGCTGGTGAATGCTCTGGCCTATGAAACTTGTTTTAAGATGAAACAGGACCGGGATAGAACCCGGACCATCAACAAGGAGATGGTAGATGAGGCAAAGGATAATCTGATTCTCCGGCGGGAGACCCATCTGGATCAGCTGGGGGATAAACTCAGAGAGAAACGGGTCTGCAGAATTGTTGAGCGCTTGTTGACCGGGCACCCGATTCCTGAAGATCTGCCTGAAGATGATCTGCAGTATGTAATGGATCTTGGACTTGTCCGGCGCAGACCCCAGGTTGAGATTGCCAATCCGGTTTACAGAGAAATAGTGCCGAGGATGTTGATATCCACAACCCAGGACATGTTAAGTTATCAAAGTGCCTGGTATGTTAATTCTGATAATAGCCTTGATATGGATAAACTCATGGCTGCGTTTCAGGAATTTTTCCGGGAGCACTCCAGTGTATGGCTTGAGCGGTTTCAGTACAAGGAGGCCGGTCCCCAGCTTCTGCTCCAGGCTTTTCTTCAGCGGATCATCAATTCCGGCGGCCGCATCGAGCGGGAATACGGCCTGGGCCGGATGCGGACCGACCTTCTGGTGTTATGGCCCCTTGAGGCGGCAGAACCGGGGAGTCCGGACTGGACAAGGTGGCAGGGCAGGATTCAGAAAGTGGTGATTGAATTGAAACTGCTTCACAAAAGCCTTGAGGCAACCCTGTCCGACGGTCTTGAACAGACCGGAAAATACATGGATACCTGCGGGACAGACCATGGTATTCTTGTGATTTTTGACCGCCGGAGGGATATCCCCTGGGAGGAGAAAATTTTCAGGCAGGAAAAAATGCATAATGGATCAAAAATTACGGTCTGGGGTATGTGACAAAGATAAGCTGCTCTATATTTTGACGGTATATGGTCCGGGGATATCATTGTTATGGAAGCTGCCACCGGGATTTTATAAGCCATATCTGATTGTTGTATGAAATTCATTTTAAGAAAACATGTTGATGGATCGGGTATATGGGCAGGTCTTCAACAGGTGAATCGGTCTTTATCCTTTTTTATAGGAAACACTCGTCAGAGCATCGCCATTGGCGGCGTTTCATTCTTCGTTGTGGCCGGATCGGTGATCATGGTCCGGCCATGCCGGTTTATATGAAACAGCCGATTAAAAGCCCCCACCTGTTTCATATTTTTGTTGTGATGCTGTGCATCATGCCGGTTATATATAAAAAAGCAAAGCCTGTAAAAAAAGCTTGTGAATAAACATGATTTACTTTATTCTGCAAATTTTGGAATTTAAGGAAGACAAAAAAAGAGTGTAACATATATCTGCCAATTGGATTATAATTCAGGGAGTCTAAATGACAAGCAACAATAAACCCGATACAAAATTTTCCGGCGCCACAAAATATGTGCTTGACGATGAGCTGGCCAGTATTGTCAATATTTCCATGGCCCTTGAAATGCCGCTGCTGCTCAAGGGTGAACCCGGAACCGGTAAAACCATGCTGGCCCATGCCATTGCGGAAAATCTCGACATGCCGCTTATAATCTTGAATGTCAAATCCAGCATGAAGCTCATTGAAGCCCTGTACCAGTATGATACCCTGACACGGCTTAACGACAGCCGGTTTGGCGATTCCCACAGGGATGTGAGCAATATCAATGAATACATAAAGATGGGTAAAATCGGTCAGGCCTTTACTGCAGAGACAAGGACAGTGCTGCTGATTGATGAGATCGACAAGGCAGACACGGATTTCCAGGATGATATGCTGGATGTTCTGGATCAGATGCAGTTTGATATTATTGAGACGGATCAGACAGTCAAGGCAAAGAACCGTCCGGTTATCATTATCACTTCCAATGCAAAGAAAGACCTTTCAGATCCTTTTCTCGGCAGGTGCAATTTTCATCATATTGCCTTTCCTGATCCCAAAATGATGAGAAAAATAATAGAAGTTCACTTTCCAGATATTGACAGAAAACTTGCGGAAAATGCCATTAATTCATTTTACAATATGAGAAGTTATGAGGGCATTGAAAAAAAACCCGCAACACGGGAGCTGATCAACTGGATAAGAGCCTTGAATGCAGACCCGGATTTCCATGCCAGGGATCTTGTAAAAGGGGAGCTTCCCTTTATCGGGGTCTTGTTTAAGAAGAGCCCTGACTATGAAAGGGTGAGGAATACGGGGTCCAGACGAAGATTTTTTTAGAAGGATGGTCAGGTGTTATGTTTATCAATTTTTTTTACAAACTCAAAGAGGTGGGGGTGCCGGTTACCCCCACGTCTTTTCTCTATCTTCAAAAAGCCCTGCACACCCATCTTATCAATTCCCTTGATGATTTTTATACAGCGGCAAGGGCCATTCTGGTAAAGAGTGAGCGCTATTTTGATCTGTATGACCAGGTGTTTGCCTTTTATTTTGAAGGGGTTCAGATCCCTGAAAATGCGGGGTTTGAAATCGATGAAATGGCCAGGGCCATGCTGGATGAATGGCTTAGAAATCCAAAGAAAGTGGCCGATGCCTTTGGTGTGGATGAATCTGAATTAAGCAAATTGTCTCCAGATGAGCTCATTGACTATTTCAAGGAGCGGCTTAAGGAGCAGACAGAACGCCATGAAGGGGGAAACAAATGGATCGGCACAGGAGGAACGTCTCCTGTGGGCCACTCCGGATACCACCCCGGCGGGATGCGCGTCGGCGGTGATTCACGGAACAAATCAGCGGTCAAGGTTGCCAATGAACGCCGGTACAAGGACTATTCCGCCAGAGGCCCCTTGTCCCAGGCCATGATGGGAGAGGCCTTGAAGCGGCTTCGCAATCTGATTCCGGCAGGCCCCAAAGATCAGATCAATGTCAATGAGACCATCTATAAAACCATGAAAAATGGGGGCGAAATAGAGCTTATCTTTGACAGGGCCCTGAAGGACAGGCTCAAGGTGATCCTTGCCATTGACAACGGGGGCTGGTCCATGGATACTTATATCTCTGTTGTTCAGACCCTTTTTGATTATGCCAGAGCGCAGTTCAAAGAGGTAAAAACCTATTTTTTTCACAACACGATTTACGACCATGTCTGGGAAGACCCTGCCCGGTACAGAAAGCCGAAAAAAATTGATGATTTTGTACGGCTAGATCCTGAGACCCGTTTCATTATTGTGGGAGATGCCAGTATGGCCCCCTACGAACTCATGGCCCATGACGGGTCCATCCATATTCGGGACAGGAGCGGAAAACCCAGTCTTGAACGGTTAAAAGACATCAGTGCGATGTTTCACCATACAGCATGGCTTAATCCGGTTCCCGCGTCCATGTGGGGGTATACCCGGTCCATCCTGGTTATTTCCCAGATTTTTCCCATGTTTGAACTGACCCTTGACGGCCTTGAAAAGGCTGTCACCCATCTTATGTCAAATTAGGCTCCTAATCATAATAAAACCACCCATATGTCTTATCTTTTAAACCGTATTCTTTGTTGCGTCACTGGGCACATATTTCAATATGCTCCCAGTGACGCGCCTTGAATACGACTTAAAATCCTAAGCCATATTTTGGACGATTTTAATCTGATCATGAGCCTTAATCCCCTGGCATAAATTACCGCCGATTTGGCCAGATGGCTGTGGAGAGCTCTGTTAGTTTGAATTTCTGGATTTTGCCGCTGGCTGTCATGGGATAGTCTTTGACAAAGGTGACATACCTGGGGATTTTATACCGGCTGATTCTGCCCCGGCAGAAATCTTTGACATCACTGGGTTCAAGATCCGAGTTGTCCTTTGCAATGATAAAGGCGCCCACTTCTTCACCATATTTTTCACTGGGCACTGCCGCCACCTGAACGTCCCTGATGCCGTCCATTTTGTACAGGAACTCCTCGATTTCCCTTGGGTAAATGTTTTCCCCGCCCCGGATGATCATATCCTTGTGGCGGCAGGTAATGGAAAGATATCCTTTTTCATCCATTATCCCAAGGTCGCCTGTATGGAGCCAGCCCTCTTTGTCAATGGTTTCTGCTGTGGCCCCGGGATTGTTGTAATACCCTTTCATGACATTGTACCCCCGGCAGCAGATCTCTCCCTGAATACCCGGACCCAGGGTTTCTCCTGTGTCAACGTCTATGATTTTAACCTCAATACAGGGAAGGGGCTGGCCCACTGTTTCCACCCTGCAGCGGATATCATCGTCAATCCGGGTGTAGGTCATCACAGGAGAAGCCTCTGTGAGGCCGTAACATATAGTGATTTCTTTCATATGCATTTTTCCCATCACCTGTTCCATGACATGGACCGGGCAGTTGGAGCCGGCCATTATGCCGGTGCGCAGAGAGGACAGGTCAAATCTGTCAAACATGGGATGGTCAAGGACAGCAATGAACATGGTGGGCACACCATAGAGGGCAGTACACTTTTCCTGTTCCACCGAGGCCATAACAAGAAGAGGGTCAAATCCTTCAAGGATCACCATACCGGTGCCGTGGGTAACGGCAGCCAGTACGCCTAAAACGCAGCCAAAGCAGTGGAACAGTGGAACAGGGGAACCGGCAGGCAGATGGTGTCTTTTTCGCTCAGGCGCTGATTTTCACCGATCCAGAATCCATTGTTGCCGATATTGAAATGGGTAAGCATGACTCCCTTGGGAAACCCGGTGGTGCCGGACGTGTACTGCATATTTACCACGTCATGGGGAGCAAGGGATTTCGGCCTGTCCAGGTAGGTCTGGCTGGAAACAAGGCTGCTCAATGCCCGGATTTCAGGAATGGAGTACATGCCTCTGTGCTTTTCCTGACCCAGAAAACAGACCCGTTTGAGCGCTGGGAATTTCCGGCTTTTAATGCTCCCCCGCTGCTGGGTTTTCAGTTCCGGCACCAGTTCATAATGCCGGTCGGTTTTCCCCTTTCCAAGGGAATAGAATTTCAGGGCAGCAGGTTTGTTTTTTCCTGCAAGCACGCTGAATTCCGTCTGCCTGTCTGCCCTGCGCACGATAAAGGGATCTCTGCTCTCCTGATCATCCAGAAAGGTGCCAAGCCGGACGCCAAGGGCCCTGGCGATTTTCATCAGCGGGCCAATGGGAGGATAGACGTCTTCCTGAAGCATTGTTTCCAGAAAAGAGATGTCAAGTTCTGTAAGCGCTGCCAGCGCTTCCAGATCCATATTCCGTTTTTCTATAAAATACCTTATCCTGCCGCTTACCTTGCCTGTTTTCATTCCTCCTCCTCTTATCAGCTAAAAAAATCAAACATATATACGAAAAAAGCAGAGTTGTCAAAAAATACCTGGACCAAAAAAAATAGTTTGACACCCAGAGCATGGTATGGATATTAACGGGTATAATCAAAACATAACAGCCAAACCCTGGCAGGGACAACAAAACATGAAAGCCATCAGTAACCAGCAGGGAAAAAGTCTGATCTCCTTTGGTTCTCAATGTTCCTGACAGGCAACCGCTGGGGGCGGCGCTATTCAAAAAACTTGATGATCGAGTGATAGCTGATAGCTGATAGCTGATAGCTGATAGCTGATAGCTGATAGCTGATGGCTGAGTACTGATGGCTGAAGGCTGACGGCTTTCAAATAAAATAAAAAGGAGAAAACACATGATTATTGTTTCCAATGTAAACTATCCACCGGAAAGAGCCCGGGATATTGCCAACAGATATCTGAAGGCGCCTCCGCTTCCCGACTATATTACCAAAAAGGGACCTTATATTTCTTCGGATCTGGCCACGGGAATCCAGTCCATGACCTATTATGAACTGGAAACCCATAGACTGGATGAAGGGCTTCTGGCCGTGGCTGAAAGCCTGGCCGTGTATTTTGGGGTGCCTGGGTATACCTATGAGATAAAGCCTTTTTTTGAACTGGAAGAGGGGCTTAAGGTGCTGGGGCTTTAATTCATATTGTCATGGCGGCAAGATAGCCCTGGTGAATGGCTTTCCCGATATTACCGGGACTTGTACAGTCCCCGATCTCAGTATAGGGCAGATCTGAATCTTTAAGTGCAGCGCCCAGGCGGTTGACCGGTTTTGATCCTGCAGCCGCCACAATACAGTCAAAGGACCGGGTGGTTTCCTGATTGTCTTTTTTATAAACAACAAAGGTGTTGTCTATGGAAATCACTTCAGCACCTGTTATTATAGTGACACCGTGTTTTTTAAGCTGGTCAAGGACCACCCAGCGGGTGGATATGCCGATATCTTTGCCGGCCTTTTCCATTTGTTCAAAAACGGTTACCTTGACAGCACCGTTAAAGAGAAGCTCCTGTAGGGTATCGTTATTTTCGGCATTGTATGAAAACAGAAATTCAAGGGTATCCGGGGAAATGGTGCCTTTACATGCCGCAAACAGGGCGGTTTCAAGTCCCACTGCGCCGCCGCCGATAACGGCAAGATGTCGCCCGGTCCAGGGGTTGGTTTTTAAAAAATCCCATGATGACATGACATTGGGTCCGTTTATGCCTTTAATCCCGGGCATAAGGGGTTCAGCCCCTGTTGCGGCAACTACAAAATCAGGGTTTCTCTGTTGGATCAGGGCCATATCCACTGTGCTGTTCAGGTATACCTCAATTCTGCACCGTTTTATCATGGCCTTATAATAGGTGATAAAACGGGAAAAACTGCTTTTATGGGGAATGGATGCGGCCAGCGGAATCTGACCCCCAATGGCGCCTGAGCGTTCGTGGATTTCAACCCGGTGCCCTCTTTTTGCAGCAGTTACAGCCGCTTCAAGACCGGCAGGGCCAGCTCCGGCCACAAGTACTTTTTTTGATACAGGACTTTTCTCAAGCCTTCTTTCCCTTTCAAATCCTGCCAGGGGGTTGCCGATGCAGCCCACAGGCTTTCCGGAAAAGACCCTGTCCGTGCAGAACTGGGAACAGGCAACACAGGGCCGTATTTCATTGTATTTTCCCTGGAAGGCCTTGATCGGCCATTTGGGGTCGGCAATGAGCACCCTGCCCAGGTTTACCATGTCGGCACATCCATTTTTCAGGATATTTTCCGCGGTGTCAGGGGAACTGATACGGTTGGATGCCATTACCGGAACAGACACGGTTTTTTTTATGTTCAGGGCAAGATAGGACAATCCAGATTCCGGGAGCACATAGGGGAGCTGGGGCACTTTTGTTTCATGCCACCCCCCTGTGACATTAATGGCGTTAATTCCACTTTTCTCATAGGCGGTGGCAATCAGAGCCGCGTCCTTTAATGTATTGCTGTCTTCAACAAAATCGTTTCCTGCCATGCGGATGGTAACCGGATAATGTGGGCCCACAGCTTTCCTGATTTCTTTTATCACTTCAAGGGGAAATTTCAGGCGGCTGTCCAGACTCCCGCCGTATTCGTCTCTTCTTTTGTTGGTTTTGGGTGACAGAAACTGGCTGATGAGATATCCTGCAGATCCAATGATTTCCACCCCGTCAAACCCGGCCCGCTTTGCCCTGGCGGCAGCCTGGGCAAACGCTGAGATAACCGCCTGAATGTCTTCTATGGTCATTTCCCTGGGGGTTGTTTTTGAATATTTTGAGTACACTGCAGAAGGCGCCATGGGGGTCTGATTGTCGATGAGAAAGGGATGGGCGTACGCCCCTGAATGAAACAGCTGAATCCATGATTTTGCACCGCCCTTTTTTATGACAGCGGTAAGCTGCTTGAAATCTTCAATGGCAGCGTCATTGTCAATACCGAGAAAGGCAATGCCTGAACCGATAAAATCCACACCGCAGGGGCCTACCGTAACAATCCCGGCTCCCCCCTCTGCCCTGGCTTTGTAAAATTCCATATACCTGGCGTTGAGTTTTCTGTCATAGGAATAGACAAGGCCTAAAGAAGGATAGGTAATTCTGTTTTTGATTTCAACGGTGTTGATGGATATTGGAGAAAAAAGCATGGAAAGGGGATGTCCCATTGTGCAGCTCCTTGGATAGTATGGTTAAGTGTTTTTCCGCCTCAATTCAAGGGCTTCCTCGTGAGTTGGGTCAATTTCCAGAATGTCTCTGATCACATCATCGGCAGCATAGGTTTTTTTCAGGTTAAAATAGATCCGGGCAATGTAAAGTTTGGCTTCAATATTGTCCTCAGTTTTTGCATCTGTTTTTTTAAACATGGCTAATGCTTTTTCAACCATGCCGATTTTTTCATAGACCATCCCGAGTTTGAAAATCAGATCATATCGTTTCGGCTGGGAGACAAGCATGCCCTCTAAAAGGGTTTTTGCGTTCATATAATTTGTGTTTTCAAGGTAGATGGAGAGGGTCTTTTCCTTTGAGGCAGCTGTGTCAGGAGATTTTTCAATGGCCTTTTCAAGTATCTGGTATGCCTGAAGGGGTCTGCCTTTTTTCAGAAGTTCATCTCCGAGTTCCATGGCCTGAGAAACAGCTCTGGAACTTATACTTAAGGAATCGAGCAAATAGCTTCCGGCATTTTCCAGATCCCCTCTGCTCCTGTAGAATTCGCTGAGCATGCAGCGTGTGACGGCATCATTTTTATTAATGGCAACCGCTTTTTTAAAACATTTTTCAGCAATGATGTCTTTGTTGATTTTTATGTGCAGTTCGGCCATTTTTCTTAAGATGCGTGAGGCATTGGGCCTTTCCCGGAGGGCTTCCCGTATCTGTTCAATGGAACCTGGGATATTGCCCTGTTCTTCAAGGTCCCTGGCCTTTTTAAGGGAGATGGCAACGGCATCCGGATTGTTGGCGCTGTGAACAATTGCCCTTACCTTGCTGTCCAGGGCTTTCATTGTCAATGGTTTTAAAAGATAGGCATCAATTTCAGATTCAGCCACTTCCACCACAATATCCCTTTCTGATTCCGCAGTGATCATTATGACCGGCATATCCCTTAAATCACGGTTCTCCCGTATTTTACCGAGGAGTTCAATACCGTTCATGACCGGCATGTTCCAGTCGATAACAGCCAGGTCAACTGGAATAGATTTTAGGACTTTCCACCCTTCCCGACCGTTTTCAGCATGCCTTATCAGGCTGCCGAGATTCAACTGTTTGAACATATTGCGTATGGTCCGGCGCATGCTTTTCATGTCATCCACAATAAGAACAGTCATGGTGTCAAGGTCTATCATCGGGCTGTCTCCTTAATGTAGCTTTCAATTTTATCCCTAAGGGTAATTGCTTTGTTTTTTACGTTGATCATATTATGGCTTTTTATTAATTTTTCCATTTCCCGGGCGGTTTCAAGGATATCCAGGGCGCCTGCATTGGCCGCACATCCCTTTAATGCGTGACAGATGTCCCAGATAAGAATGTCATCTGTTTTATCCGTGGCTTTTATCAATCTGTCCACAAGTTCAGGTGCTTCCTGGATAAAAGAGTCCACAACCGTCTGTATGAGATCCTGATTGTGGTCAAACCGTTCCAGCATTGATTCTTTATCATATACAACACCTGGCTTGTGTCTGCCAGAGGGAGCTTTGTGTGAATGGTTTTCTTTTTCCGCACGGGTTGCCGGCTGTGCCTTGGACCTGTTTTCTGACACTGACTGGGAAAAGCTGTTTTTATTGATTGTTTTTGCAAATTTTTCAGGGTCCAGGGGTTTTGCAAGAAAATCATCCATTCCTGCCTCAATACAGGCATCCCTGTCCTGCTGAAGCACTTTTGCCGTCAGGGCAATAATTTTTGCAGGAAGACATTGGGTCTGTTTTTCCCACTGCCGGATCTGCTGTGTGGCTTCAAATCCATCCATTACCGGCATTTGAGTATCCATAAGAATGATATCATAATTGCCGGTTTTAACCATTTCAACGGCTTTCTGCCCATTTTCAGCCGTGTCCGCCTGGAAACCGAGATTGTGCAGCAGAGATTCTGCTACCACCCTGTTGGTTTCTCTGTCTTCAACCAGGAGAATCCGGGTGGTGTATTTTTTATGTTCTGTAAGGCTGTGGCGGGTGATGATCTTTGGGTAAGCTGCTGGATTTGATTTTTTGTCTGCCAGGGCCTTAAAACAGTTTTCAAGAAGGGGTTTATCCACGGGTTTGCTTAGGAAGGCATCAAAGCCGGCTTTTTCAAAGCGTCTGGCATCTCCTTTTTTCCCTGTGCAGGAGAAAAGGATCAGCTGAACATCAGATATCATCCTGTTCTTTTTTATGTCCGTGCCCAGTTTTTCAGCAAAAGCATCTGTTTCATGGATATTTAAAAGCACGGCATCAAAGGGGTGGTTAGCCTGACAGGCGGTTTCAAGGGCCAGTATGATTGATGTGCTGTTTTCCATTCTCATGGTTTCAATGTTCATGGCCTTGATCTGTTCTTCTGATTTTATGCAGACACAGGGATTGTCACTGGTCACCAGAACCCTGAAGTTTTTTGTTTTCAGGGAAGTTTCATTTCTTTGTACAGGCGCCTTAAGGTTTTTTCCAAGCTCTGCAGTAAACCAGAAGGTGCTCCCCACATATTCAATACTGTCCACCCCAATGGTACCGTTCATTTTTTCAGCCAGACGTCTGCATATGGAAAGGCCAAGACCTGTTCCTCCGTATTTTTTTGCAATTGACGGATCTGCCTGAACAAAAGGGGAGAACAGATTGTCAGCCGCATCCGGATCAATGCCCATGCCGGTGTCTTCAACAATGAACTTGAGCCGGATTTTATTTTCTGTTTCTGATTCAAGGGTTACCTTTAGAGAAATTTCTCCCTCATCAGTGAATTTTAGGGCATTGCTGATAAGATTGCTGATAATCTGCCTGATCCGTCCGGGATCACCAGAGAGTTTTCTTGGAATTTTCGGATCAATGGCATACACAAAATCAATGCCCTTCTGCTCTGCCTGGACAGCTGGCATGGCAGTGATTTCATTGAATGTTACATCCAGGTCAAAATCTATAATATCGAGATCCAGCCGGCCTGCTTCAATTTTTGAAAAATCAAGGATATTATTTATGATGGTCAGGATGGCATTGGCACTGTTTAAAATAATCTCAAGGTATTTTTTTTCAACCCCGGCCAGAGGCCTTTCCATGAGGAGGTGAAGAATTCCCATAATTCCATTCATGGGTGTCCGGATTTCATGGCTTAACCCTGCCAGAAACTCACTTTTGGTTTGGTCTGCAGCTTCAGCTTTTTCTTTTTTCCTGCGGGCAATTTTTTCTCTTTCAGCTTGTTTTTTCAGGGATATATAAAAAAAAGCAGCAGCAGCGGGAAACAGGGCAAGGAAATTAAAGCTGAAATAAAAGGGCGCCCATGTTTCAGCAATCAAAGAAGGCATGGGTACTCCTGAAAGGGTGAGACAGAGCAGAGTGATCACCACCAGAATTCCTGAAAGGCAGTACCACAGTATGCAGCGTAAATTGATGATGCCGGCGTACCAGAGAATGGGAAACAGCCACACAAGGGCCGGGCTTTCAATGCCACCGGAAAAAAAAGATATCACTACCACAGCCAGAGTCAACAGGATCAGGATACTATGGATGAAAAAACTGCTTTTTTTCTTTATCTGTACAAAAAAAAGAATGCCGGCGCAAAGGACTGCTCCGGACAGGGTCAGTAAGCACAGGTTGATCGATATCATGGTTTTATCCAGGGCAAAGGCAATAGATCTGCAGGGTTTTTGATTTTTTTATAATTCCTTGGCAAGAAAACCCTGAAGTCTTTAGCTTCAGGGATGAATTGCCTTTTAAGTTTTAAAAGTGTTCTTCAGCCTGTACGTTTTTTTGAAGAACACAAGTTCAGTTTCAGCAGTAC
>JAYEJJ010000136.1:0-16321 GCA_034660495.1 Thermodesulfobacteriota bacterium
GAGAACGACGGAGGACTTTTTCCCTGCCCGGCTAAAAATCAAGGAACTGAGGCCTGCGGTCCTCAAACAGCTTGTTTTTTTAACGCCTGGCAGGGAAAAAGTCTTATCTCCTTAGGTTCTCAATGTTCCTGACAGGCAACCGCTGGGGGCTCTTAATCGGCCCTTCCATAAAAACTTGATAACCGAGTGTCAGCTCTTTTTGTCTGCTGTTTCTAAAGGGGAAAAAAAAGATAGGTTATCCCCCTTGTTGAAAAAAAACATTGTTTTTTGTGAAATTTTCGGCATCCTTCAAAAGTACTTTACACTTTTTTTGATCATTCCTCATTTGTAGAGGCTTTCCCCAAAAGACTGTAAAGTACTTTTGAGGTCATATGAAGGATGCCAAATTTTCTTGACATATTTTTTTTATGTTTCATAAAAATATAAAACAGTGTTTTATAATGTTAAACAAACTGGATTCAATTTCAATGAAATGAATACATAAATTTAAAACAGGGAGGATGATTATGTCGGAAGAAGTATTGGCCCCGCTGGCTGGAAAAATTATAAGTGTAGGTGTTGAGCCTGGTGCAGCCGTAGAAGAGGATGATGAGGTGCTTGTCATTGAAGCAATGAAAATGGAAACACCGGTTTACGCCCCATGTGATGGAACCGTCAAGGAGGTTAAGGTCAAACAGGGAGATGAGGTTGAAGAGGATGATCTTCTATTGACAATTGACTAAGATGTAAGTGGCGAATTGAATTCGGCTGTGCCGTTGTCAGGGCAGGTTGTCTGTATCCCCCATGTTCTGAGGGACGCAACCAGGCATGAAACCAGAGTGAGGCAGTTTTTTGTTTCTTGTAAACGGCAGAGCTGATGGTTGTACAGGCGTTGCAGAAGCCGTTAAACAGTCATTTTTCAGGGATTTTGAGGTTCAGGCGGGAATATCCGGCTTTACAGCCTTGATCCCCCTGGTAGACCGGCTGTTTAACGGTTCCTCCCCACAACTGGCCCTTAAAACCAAAATACGTTGTGGTCTTCAGGGTGCGTTGTGGTCTTCAGGGATTGAGCCGCATTCGGGCCTGGATCAGGCAGGGCCGGACGGATTAACAAACAAAAAAGACAGCCAGGGGCAGAGTATTGCCTGTCCTGCTGTTTATGATATACGGAGAAGGAATGTATGAAACCCTATTTTGAAAAAATGTCCCCCCTGGGAAAGGAACTTAAAAAAGGAGAAATCAAGCGGACCGAGGCCGCCCTTAAAGCGCTGCGAGAAGCTGAAAAAGAGATTCACAATGCAGCTGAAAAGGTTAAACTGGCCGGTTTTCCCGAGGAAAAAATTAATGCCCGGGGACAGATGACCGTGTGGCAGCGTCTAGAGTATCTGGTGGATGAAGGAACCTGGTGCCCCCTCCATACATTGTACAATCCTGCTGACAATGAAGAGGGAACCACCAATGTCATTGACGGCATCGGTAAAATATCAGGCAGATGGGCGGTGATCATCGGGTTTGACAACAAGGTCATGGCAGGGGCATGGCTGCCGGGTCAATCGGAGAATATCCTCAGGGTGACCGATCTTGCAAAGCGCCTCTATCTGCCCCTGGTATGGCTGGTGAACTGCAGCGGTGCCAAACTGCCTGAGCAGGAAAAATTTTATGCCAACCGCCGCGGTGCAGGTACGCCCTTTTTCAGGCATGCCGAGCTTGAACAGATGGGGATTCCCGTGCTGGCCGGTATTTACGGTACCAATCCTGCGGGCGGGGGATACCAGAGCATCAGTCCCACCATTCTCTTTGCTCATGAAAAATGTAATATTGCCGTGGGATGGGCAGGTATAGTCAGCGGCATGGCCACCCAGGGCGGCTTTAACGTGGAAATGGCGGAAGAGCTGGTGAACAAGGCAAAGGAGCATACAGCCAAACCTCCGGGATCTGTTAAAATTCATTATGATGAGACCGGTTTTTTCAGATATGTATATGAAAAGGAGGAAGGGGTGCTCGACGGGCTTAAGGATTATATGAAAGCAATTCCAGCCTATGATCCTAAATTTTTCAGGGTGGCAGAACCGGCAGCCCCTGCCTTTCCAGAGGAAGATATCATGCGCCTGCTTCCTGTGGACCCCAAGAAAGTGTATTCCTTTGATCAGATTCTCTCCCGTCTGGTGGATGGTGCCGAGCATATGGAGTTCAGACCGGACTACGGCCCTGAAATGTATACGGGGTTGTGTAAAGTTGACGGATTTCTCGTGGCCTGTATCGGCAACCGCCAGGGATACCTTGGAAAGGGATACCCTGAGTATGCCGATTATCCCGGGTTCGGGGGCAAGCTTTACCGTCAGGGTCTTATCAAGATGAATGAGTTTGTTACCCTGTGCGGCAGGGATAGAATTCCCATTATCTGGTTCCAGGATACCTCTGGCATAGATGTAGGCGATACGGCTGAGAAAGCAGAGCTTCTCGGGCTGGGGCAGTCCCTGATCTACTCCATTCAGCAGACCGATGTTCCCATGATGCTGGCCGTCCTGAGAAAGGGGTCTGCTGCGGCCCATTACGTGCTTGGCGGCCCCCAGGCCAACCGGGGATGATTGTCATGTGGGGCATTGGTCTGGTATTTATCTACCTGGCCGTGGCAAAGGACTATGAACCCCTTCTTCTCCTGCCCATCGGGTTCGGGGTTCTGCTGGCCAATCTTCCCCTGGCCGGGCTTATGGAGCCGGGCCACGGCCTTTTGTGGCGTTTTTATCAATACGGAATTCACTGGGAGGTGATTCCGCCGCTGATTTTTCTGGGACTTGGGGCGTTAACGGATTTCGGACCGGTTCTGGCCAATCCAAGGCTGATCTTCCTGGGGGCAGGTGCCCAGGTCGGGGTTTATCTGACCTTTTTCATTGCCCATACCGTAATTGGATTTGATCTGGCCGAATCTGCTGTTATCGGTATTATCGGCGGAGCAGACGGGCCGACCACCATATTCCTCGCAGCCAAACTGGCCCCCCATCTCCTTGGGGCCTGTGCGGTGGCTGCCTATTCCTATATGGCCATGGTTCCCATTATTCAGCCGCCGATCATGCGGTTGTTAACCACAGAGGCGGAAAGAAAAATAAGGATGAAAAAGGAAAGAAAGGTCAATAAACTGGAAAAGATCTTTTTCCCGATCGTTTCAGGACTTTTGATCATTCTTCTGATTCCGGCCTCTGCCCCCTTGATTGCCATGTTCATGGCGGGGAATCTTTTCAGGGAATCAAAAGTGGTTGAACGCCTCAACCATGCGGCTCAGAACGAACTCATGAATATCGTCACCATATTTCTCGGGCTTCCTGTCGGGGCCACCATGAACGCGGAGAATTTTCTCCAGGCAGAGGTGATTTTTATCTTTGTGCTGGGTCTGTGCGCCTTTATGATCAGCACCGCTTCAGGTATACTTCTGGCAAAACTGTTCAATCTGTTTACAAAGCGCAAGATAAATCCCCTTCTCGGGGCTGCCGGTGTGTCAGCTGTGCCCATGGCCGCCAGGGTGGTTCACAAGGTCGGCACTGAATCAGACAAAAAGAATTATCTGCTCATGTACGCCATGGGTCCCAATGTGGCCGGTGTTATTGGAACAGTCATTGCCGCAGGCATATTCCTTACATTATTATAAGCCATGATAGACGTAAAACCTATACCAGATAATGAATTAAACCAGGCCTTTACCATTGTTTCCCAGTTAAGGCCCCATTTGGATGCCGGTCAGTTTGCGTGCAGGGTGACAGGGATGAAAAAACAGGGATATCTTGTTTTTGGCGCATACCTCCCTGAACTGGCCGGTTATATGGGGCTCAGGGAGGTGGAGACCTTGGCCAGGGGCAGATTCCTTCACATTGACGACCTGATTGTGGATAAACACAGCAGACAGTCAGGCGTTGGATCTGCCCTGATCAACTATGCAAAGTCATTTGGGCTGTCCAGGAAAATACAGTGTATATTCCTGGACAGTTTTCCTGAATCCCTTGAGTTCTATCTGAAAACCGGATTCAGTGATCATGGATCAATCCTTGTCAAATCAACTCTGTTCTAATTTCTCTGTCCCTGGAAATCACCTGACCCTGTTCTCCAGAAATCAGACATCCCGCCTTATTGTTGAGATTTGTTTTTTTTTATTGAATAATTGAAAAATGAATGATATCAATTTTTAAGTTTAGTCGGCTTAAGCACCGGAGAAGCAGTGGTGGTGCTTGAGGGTAAAGACTGCCTTTTACAAATCGAAGGGCCAAAGCTGAGCATAGTCGTCATTCTGGCTGAAATTCCTTTTTAAAAAAGGGGTTTCAAGAAAATTAACCCGGTAAGTACCAGGAGAATTTTATGAAAAAAAGTGTATTTCTGGTTTTATTGTTTGTATTTGCGTTGTCAATTCAGTCCCTTTATGCGGGTGAGAAAATTCGTCTGGGTACTGAAGGCGCCTACCCTCCGTTTAACTATATCGACAGCAACGGTGATCTGCAGGGGTTTGATATTGATATTGGCCGGGCGCTGTGTGAAGCAGCCGGTGTGGATTACGAGTTCGTGGTTCAGGACTGGGATGGTATCATTCCAGGTCTGATTGCCAGGAAGTATGACTGCATTATTGCATCCCTGTCCATTACAGCGGAGCGTGAGAAAAAAATTGATTTTACCAACAAATACTATCAGACACCGGTAAGACTTGTGGCCAGTGTTGACAACAGATTAGATCTGTTTCTCAACGGCATAAAAGGGAAAAAATCGGCGTGCAGCGGGGAACGGTTGGTGCGAATCTGGCCAGGGCCAAATTCGGCGATGTCTGCACGATAAAAGCCTATGCCACCCAGGAAGAGGCCAATATGGATCTGGTCTCGGGCAGACTTGATCTGGTTAGTGCTGATTCCGTGATTCTTCAGACCGGTTTTCTGGATACAGAACAGGGAAAGGGATATGCCTTTGTCGGCCCCAATTTTACCGATGAAGAACACCTGGGCAAGGGAATCGGCATTGCAGTCAGAGAAGGCGAAAAGGAACTGGCTGAGCTTTTTAATAAAGCCATTAAAACCATCAGGGAAAACGGTGTGTACAAAAAAATCAACAACAAGTATTTTGATTTTGATGTATACGGGGCTGAATAGAAACACGTACTCTTTTCTGCAGGGAGACTGTTGTGGCTGAATTGGAAAAAACTGCTGTCAGAGCTGAAGATATTCATAAGAATTTCGGCAAAGTAGAGGTGTTGAAAGGCATCTCCCTTGAGGCCCGAGAAGGGGATGTGATTTCCCTGATCGGGTCTTCTGGTTCGGGAAAGAGTACCTTTCTGCGGTGCATCAACCTGCTTGAATCGCCGTCCAAGGGGAAGATCTTTGTTGGAGATGAGCTGATCCGGTTAAAAACCAATCGAAAGGGGCAAGTTTTTCTCGAGGACAGAAAGCAGGTGGACAGGATCCGCACAAAATTGTCCATGGTGTTTCAGCATTTCAACCTGTGTTCCCACATGACGGTCCTTGAAAACATAATGGAAGCGCCTGTACATGTTCTGAAAAAGAACAAAAAAACAGGTAAAGGAACATGCCATGGCGCTTCTTGACAAAGTCGGCATCGGCGAGAGGGCGGATCATTTTCCTTCCCAGCTGTCCGGCGGACAGCAGCAGCGGGCAGCCATTGCAAGGGGGCTGGCCATGGACCCTGACGTGCTTTTGTTTGACGAGCCGACATCTGCTTTGGATCCTGAGCTTGTGGGTGAGGTGCTCAAAGTGATGAAGGATCTGGTCAAGGAAGGGCGTACCATGATCATGGCCACCCATGAAATGGGATTTGCACGGGAGGTCTCTTCCCATATTATTTTTCTGGATCAGGGGATTACCGAGGCAGAAGGCCCTCCCGAATACATTTTCGGCAGTCCTGATTCAGACCGGTGCCGGGCATTTTTGTCCAAGCTGTTTTAGAAAGGGGGGTTTAAAAAGGGGGTCAGGCTTCGGTTTTTCCGGTTTTTATAACCCACATGATGCGCAGCATCACAACGAAGGATGAAACTTGAAAGAGGCCGTTACTTGTTTCAAGTTTCTTATAACGTCCATGCCTTGACAGGCACAACAAATCATGAAAGCTGTTAGTTGAGTACTAAAGGCTGAAGGCTGAAGGCTGAAGGCTGATGGTTTTCATATAAAATAGTATAATCAGTCAGAGAGGGGATGGATTTTGATAGAGTTTTTTGATCTTGAAGGATACGGGATGCTGCTGCTCAAAGGGACAAGACTGACCCTGGCGGTTGGTGTCTTTTCAATAGTGATCACGCTTCTTCTCGGGCTTGCTGCTGCCCTGTGCAAATTGTCCAGAAACAAAATCCTCTCAGGCCTTGCCGAGGTGTATACCACTGTTATCCGGGGCATACCCGAGCTGGTCCTTATCCTTCTTGTCTACTACGGCGGCCCTACAGTGATCCAGGATATTGCAGCGCTCTGGGGAAAGAATCTGTATATTGACTTGAATCCCTTTGTGGCAGGCAGCGTTACCATCGGGTTTATTTACGGGGCCTTTGCCACAGAGGTCTACCGGGGTGCTTTTCTTGCCGTGCCCAAAGGGGAGCTTGAGGCCGGCCGGGCCTGCGGCATGAGTCCCTTTATGACCTTCAGGCGCATTCACCTTCCCCAGATGTGTCGGTTTGCCATTCCAGGCCTGGGCAATGTCTGGATGGTGCTGATCAAGGCCACGGCATTGATTTCAATTATTCAGCTGCCGGAACTCATGCGCAGTGCAGATGTGGCTGCCAGGTCAACCCGGAAACCCTTTTCCTGTTTTTTTATGGCCTCATTGTTATATCTTGGTATAACCATTCTGTCCCTGGCATTTCAGCAGTGGGCGGAGAGAAGAGCGGACCGCGGTGTCAGACGGGAGGCCAGGTGATTATGGACATTGATGTGATCATCCAGACCCTGCCCGATTTTTTTGACGGGGCAGTGATTACCATGAAATTGACAGTCATAAGTGTTACCATCGGGTTTTTCCTTGCCCTTGTTGTGGCTGTCATGCGGACGTCGAAAAAACCCTATGTATGGATGCCGGCCTATGGGTTTTCCTTTTATTTCCGGGGAACGCCCCTTCTTGTGCAGTTGTTTTTGATCTACTACGAGAGCGGACAGTTTCAGGATTTTCTAACGGATGTCGGTCTATGGACCTACTTCAGGGAGGCTTGGTTCTGTGCCCTGTTAACCCTTACCCTGAACACCACAGCATATTCTGCAGAAATCTTCAGAGGGGGTATTCAGGGCGTTTCCTTTGGTGAAATTGAAGCGGGCAGGGCCTACGGCATGTCCGGGTTTAAACTGTACAGACGCATTATTCTTCCCTCTGCCATTCGAATTGCCTGGCCGGCGTATACCAATGAAGTGGTTTTTTTACTCCAGGCAACGTCTCTGGTATCCATTATTACCCTCATGGATCTGACAGGGGTTGCCAGGGTGGCATCTGCCAGAACCTTTGCCTTTTATGAGCTTTTTCTGACCATTGCTGTTATTTATCTTGTTCTGGTGTATGGTGTGATTTTTATTTTTAAAAGAATTGAAAACCGCATCAATGCATACCTGAACCTTGGCATACCTGAACCTTGGAAATGCATAAGCATATGATAGTGTCAATCCTTGATTTATCCCATGCGGGTTCTTGGAATTAAGGAAACCATCCCTCATCCCTTTGCTCATATTTGGATATCCTGCCTGTGACGGGTCAGGCCTGCGCCAGCAGCGTTGTCACGGGGAGTGCGGCCAGCGGCTTTAAATCAGGGCCAGGTTGCGCCGCACTATCTTCAAGGGGCCGGGGTCACGGCAATGGTGGGAGAACGCCAGTATTACAAGCCTGAACTTCGTTTTCCAGAAACCATACATAGATAGTGTCTAAACGAAAACCCCGTGTTTGGGCGAAAACGTGCCCAGCTGCAAGGCGCAAAAAAATTTGAAACCGGAGTGTACTCAGGTACATAAATGAGGATTGCAACCTTTTGCAGCAACGCAGCAGATGGGTGCGTTTTCGTTCAAACACTAGATACTCGAACATTGAGCAAGAGGAAACAAAAAAAGAATATGACGTTTGTCAAAAAAAGAAGAAAAACACGTCAGATAAGACTTGGCAGTGTAACCATCGGCGGACAGGCCCCTGTTGCCGTACAGTCCATGACCAATACCTTTACCCAGGATGTGAACGCCACCATTGCTCAGATACAGCAACTGACCCGGGCAGGGTGTGAGATCGTAAGGGTTGCGGTTCCTGACATGGAAGCGGCCCATGCCGTTGAACATATTAAAAAACAGATAGATATTCCCCTTATTGCTGATATTCATTTTGACCACAGGCTTGCCCTTGCAGCCTGCCGGGCCGGGGTGGACGGACTAAGGATTAATCCCGGAAATATTGGGGATGAAAAAAAAATAAAACAGGTGGCAGATTGTGCCAGAGACAGAAAAATACCCATTCGTATCGGTGTCAATGCCGGTTCCCTTGAAAAGGATATTGAACAAAGACGTGGCCCTACAGCTGAAGCCATGGTGGAAAGCGGGCTTCGCAATATAAATATTTTACAAAATCTGGATTTTCATGATATAAAAATATCCCTTAAGGCCTCTGATGTGGCAAGAACGGTTGAGGCCTACAGGAGGATCTCTTTAGAAACAGATATTCCCCTTCATGTGGGGGTGACCGAGGCAGGCGGGCTGTATGCAGGGATAGCAAAATCATCCATTGGCATTGGCATGCTGCTGGCAGACGGAATAGGAGACACCATCAGGGTGTCTTTGACCCGTGATCCTGTCGAGGAAATTCGAACCGCATGGGAAATCCTCAGAGCCCTGGGGCTGAGGCGGCGGGGACCTGAAATTATTTCCTGTCCCACCTGCGGCAGGTGCCGGATTGATCTGTTCAAAATTGCTGAACAGGTGGAAAACGCTTTGATGACATCGGAAAAGGACGTTAAAGTGGCTATTATGGGATGTGTGGTCAATGGTCCGGGTGAGGCAAAGGAGGCGGATATCGGAATAGCCGGGGGAGATGGAACAGGGATTCTTTTTAAAAAAGGAAGGGTTGTAAAAAAATGCCCGCAGGAGGAGATTGTGGATCTGCTGCTGGAAGAAATAGAAAAAATCGGAGGAAATTAAATGGGTAAACAGGCTAAAAATGCAATTTCGCCAACCAGGAATGAAGACTATCCCATGTGGTACCAGGAAGTGGTAAAGGAATCCCAGATGGCGGAAAATTCACCGGTAAGGGGATGTATGGTTATAAAACCATGGGGATATGCCCTGTGGGAGAATATCGTATCCCAGATGGATACCATGTTTAAGGATACCGGGGTGAGGAATGCCTATTTTCCTCTTTTTATTCCTTTAAGTTATCTTGAAAAAGAAGCAGAGCATGTGGAAGGGTTTGCCAAGGAGTGCGCAGTTGTAACCCATCACAGGCTCGAAGCTGGAGAAGACGGGCTGGTGCCCGCAGGCAAGCTTACAGAACCCCTGGTGGTCCGTCCCACTTCAGAGACCATTATCGGTGAATCCATGGCCCGGTGGACCTCAAGTTACCGGGACCTGCCCATTCTTTTGAACCAGTGGGCAAATGTGGTACGCTGGGAAATGAGAACCCGGATTTTTTTGAGGACCAGCGAGTTCCTCTGGCAGGAGGGGCATACAGCCCATGCCACTGAACAAGAAGCCAGGGAACGGACCATGATGATGCTGGATGTATACACGGATTTTGTGGAAAATTATCTGGCCATGCCGGTCATCAGAGGCAGAAAAACCGCATCAGAGCGGTTTCCCGGGGCAGTGGACACCACCTGTATTGAGGCCATGATGCAGGACAGAAAAGCCCTGCAGGCCGGAACATCCCATTTTCTCGGGCAGAATTTTGCCAGGGGATCAGAAATAACATTCCAGAATGCTGACAAGCAGGAAGAGTATGCCTGGACCACATCCTGGGGCTCGTCTACCCGGATGATCGGCGGTATGATCATGACCCACGGGGATGATGACGGTGTGATTATGCCCCCCAGGGTGGCCCCTGCCCATGTTGTGCTCCTGCCCATTGCCAGAAAGCAGGCGGAATTCAGAAAAATCATGGATTACACCCAGACCCTGGCTGATGCGCTGAGAAGTCGGCTCTACCATGGTAGAAAAATTATGGTGGAAATAGATGACAGAGATATCGGCGGGGCAAGGGGATGGGAGTGGATCAAAAAGGGAATTCCAGTGAGAGTGGAAATCGGGCCCAGGGAGGTGGCTGACAATGCGGTTTACGCTGCCAGACGGGATGCGCCGGCTAATGAAAAACGCGTTGTTCAGCGGGAAGCATTCGTTAACACCCTAGAAGACCTGCTGGACAGTATCCAGGACAATCTCTTTAACCGGGCCAAAAATTTCAGAAAAGCCAATACCAGAGAAATTGATGAAAACCATGATTTTTATGAGTTCTACAGGGAAGAGGGCGCCGGGGGATTCGTCATGGCCCACTGGTGCGGGTCTGAAAAATGCGAATCAAAGATAAAAGAGGATCTTTCCGTGACCATACGGTGTATTCCATTTGAAAGCAGAACAGAAGAGGGAAAGTGCATCTGCTGCGGGAGCCCGAGCAGCAGACGGGTTCTTTTTTCAAAGGCGTATTGACCTGTTTGAAAAAAATGGTTACTTTTCAATAAATGATAAGAATAACCGACATACTTGACAAAATTATCGAGTACAATCCAGACGATGATCTGGATTTGATCGACCGCGCCTATATTTATTCTGCAAGGGTTCATGCCGGTCAGACCCGACTGTCAGGAGAACCATATCTAACCCATCCCCTGGAGGTTGCAGATATCCTTGCCGACATGAGACTTGACGTGGAAAGTGTTGCAGCCGCACTGCTCCACGATGTTATTGAAGATACCCATGCCACAAAAGAAGATATCCATGACATGTTCGGCCCCGGGGTTGCCCATATTGTGTCCGGGGTCACAAAGATTTCCAGGCTGACCTTGTCAAGCAGGGTGGCCCAGCAGGCGGAAAGCCTGAGAAAAATGATCCTGGCCATGGCCGATGATATCCGGGTGGTGCTGATCAAGCTGGCTGACCGGCTTCACAATATGAGAACCCTGAAGTACCACAAGAGCAGCGAGAAACAGAAGCGGATTGCCCAGGAGACCCTTGATATCTATACGCCTATCGCTGCCCGTCTGGGTATTTTCTGGATCAAGCAGGAACTTGAGGAAATTGCCTTTTACTATACCATGCCAGAGACCTATGCTGAAATTGATGCCCTGGTAAATCGAAAAAAAGAAGAAAAAGAAGAATATATTGCCTTTGTAAAAAAAACCCTTTCGGAAAAAATGGCAGCCGCCGGCATTGATGCCGATATCAAGGGGCGCTATAAGCAGCATTTCAGCATATATCAGAAAATGGTGTCCCAGAATCTGGATTTTGATCAGGTGTATGATATCATTGCCTTTCGGATTATTCTGGACAGCGAGCCCAGGTGTTACGAAGCCATGGGCCATATCCATTCCATGTGGAAGCCTATCTATTATAAGTTCAAGGATTATATTGGCGTTCCCAAACCGAATAGGTATCAGTCCCTTCATACCACAGTGATCGGCCCCTATGGGGAACGGGTGGAGATTCAGCTGAGGACCAGAGACATGGATCAGGTGGCGGAATACGGGATTGCAGCCCACTGGAGTTATAAAGAGGGGGCCAGTTTAGATGAGAGAACAGGCCAGGCCTTTGCATGGCTCAGAAATCTGGTGGAAAACCAGGAAGCCTCAAGTGACCCGGATGAGTTCCTGGAAAATGTCAGGATTGATTTGTATCCGGGCGAGATTTACGTGTTTACCCCCAGCGGAGAGATAAAAACCCTTCCCAAGGGCGCTACCCCTGTTGATTTTGCCTATGCCATCCATACAGAAGTGGGGGACAAATGCACCGGCGCCAAGGTCAACGGCAGACTGGTTCCCCTGGCCCATAGCCTTTCCACGGGCAATACCGTTGAGATTATCACCACCAAAGGCCACACCCCCAGTCCGGACTGGCTTAATTTTGTAAAAACCGTTAAAGCCAGAACAAAAATCCGTCATTTTATAAAGACCCGGGAAAAAGAGAGAAGCCTGACCCTTGGAAAAGAGCTGTGTGAGAAGCTGTTTAAAAAGAAAAATCAGAATTTCAAGGCGCTTATGAATTCAGGGGAGATTGAAAAGGCGGCCAAAGCATTTGGGTTTAAAGCGGTAGATGATGTGATTGCCCATGTGGGATTCGGCAAGATCACCCCGCTTCAGGTCTATAACAAAGCCTTTCCTGAAAGTGCCCATGAAGAAAAGGATCCCGGGCTGCTTGAAAAGATTATCAAGGGAAAATCCAGAAAAACAAGGGGAACAGGAATTATTGTCAAGGGAATGGACGATATCCTTGTGAAGTTTTCAAAATGCTGCAATCCCCTGCCCGGCGACCCCATTACCGGTTATATCACCCGGGGGCAGGGCGTGGCCATCCACAGAAAAAACTGTGTAAATGCATTGAAATTAAGTCCTGAAAGAAGAATAGAAGTGGAATGGAGCGAGGAATTTACAGAGTCTTACCCTGCTAAAATCCGGATTCGCTCCAGTGACCGGTTCGGGCTTCTGGCTGATTTAACTTCTACCATAAGTAAAAACGGGGCAAATATCATCAATGCCCAGGTTGAAACTACTGAATTTGGAACAATTAATGCCTATTTTACTTTGTCTGTAGTTAGCAGTGAAAAACTGAAAAAACTTATGTCAGAGATTAAGAAAGTAAAACAGGTTAAAGATGTAAAAAGAATCATTGCCACTGGCTAGGGGGCTTTTACCACTTTTCCCGCCTTGATACAGCTTGTGCACACGTCAATTTTCTTGACCTGCCCCTGGAATATGGCCCGTACACGCTGGAGATTTGGATTGAACCTGCGTTTATTCACATTGTGTGCATGGCTGACATTGTTGCCAACCATGGGTTTTTTTCCGCATATTTTACATTCTTTGGACATATTGTCTTTCTCCTTAAATTTGCTGTTTTTTTAAAACATAGTCTTATACAATAAAAAATTTGCTTTGTAAAGTAAATTTCAATGCGGTTTCTGCCTGTGGAATGATCTATAGAAACTCCCTTCCCTGAAAAAACCTGATCCTCAAGTGATGTGTAATTATCTAGGATGCATTATCATCTTGTATTTTTTCTCTGCACTGGGGAATTTTTTCCAGAGCAAGCTTTGCCTCCCTGGTATCCGGGTAGTTGGCAAACAGATATTCAAAGCGTTTCAGGGCAGCTTTGTATTTTTCATTTTTCAAATAGAAGTTTGCCACATAAAATTCATGGCCGGCAAGGCTGGCATGGCATTTTTTTACCCTGGCTTCTGCCTTTTTGGTGTAGGGACTGTCCGGACAGGTTTCCTTGAGCCGGGTGAACAGGGCAATGCTTTTTTCGGCTGCTCGTTGATCCCTGTCAAAGGTATTGATCTGTTTATACCAGCACATTCCTGTCTGGTAGATGACATAGGGGACAGCCTCATTGCGGGGATGGAGTTTTTCAAAATTCCTGTAGGCAAATACGGCTTCTTCATATTCTTCTCTATGATAATGGGCATCGGCAATTTTCAACTCAGCCAGTATGGCATATTTGCTGAACGGGTACCAGTCCGTGAGGGTGGTAAACGCATCAATGGCTGTAAAGTAATCTTCGTTGACAAAGGCGGCAGTGCCTTCCTCGGCAAGGGTTTGGGCATCTTTTTCCCCTTCATAGGGCGGGTTGAACCAGGAGCAGCCTGTCAGTGTCAGGGAAAAAAAAATAAAAATGATACATAAAGCGGATACGTTTTTCATGGAGATTCCTTTTATCCCTGGAGGTTCTCAATGTAGTGTTCAGCAGATACCGCAGCAATGGCCCCGTCCCCGACAGCTGTGGAGATCTGCCTCAAAGGGGTTGTTCGGACATCGCCAGCGGCAAATACCCCGGGAACAGAGGTGGCCATGTGCTGATCCGTGATAATGAATCCGCCCTTGTCAAGATCTATGGCTTTGTTTAAAAATCCGGTGTTGGGCGTGATTCCGATCCAGATAAAGCAACCGTTAGCCGCTATCGTGGTTTCTTCATTGGTTTTTACATTTTTTACATTGACTTTTTCTACACCGAAAAAACCATCCATGCCGACCACAACAGAATCCCAGATAAATTCTATTTTATCGTTTTTAAAGGCTCTTTCTCTCAGTATCTTTTCTGCCCTGAGTTCATCCCGCCTGTGGACAAGATAGACTTTTTCAGCAAATTTGGTCAGATAAACAGCCTCCTGTACAGCGGTGTCTCCCCCGCCCACGGCAACAATGGTTTTTCCTTTGTAAAACGGGGCATCGCATGTGGCACAAAAGGAAACCCCCTTGCCCATGAACCGGTCTTCACCAACATTGAGTTTTCTCGGGGATGCGCCTGTGGCAATAATAAGGCTTGAGGCGCTTATTGTTTTGTCGGACAGCTGAACCTTTTTTAGATCACCTGACATTTCAATGGAAGTAACTTCCGAACTTTCAATGGGTATGCCGAGATTTTTGGCCTGGGTCAGCATTTTATCCCCCAGGTCATACCCCATGATACCCTCAGGAAATCCTGGATAATTTTCCACCCAGTCTGTTACTATAACCTGACCGCCCGGGGCGGTTTTTTCAATTAACAAAACCTTCATCCGGGCTCTGGCAGCGTAGATGCCGGCTGTCAGCCCTGCAGGCCCGGCACCGATGATAACGATATCATAATCACTGTGTGACATGATTTCCCCCCTGTATTCCACTAATAAGGACCGGGAAATGCAGGCACACAACAAGACCTGCCTGCCCCCGGTCCTTTATTATTTTTTTTCAGGTCCCTTATGGGTTTAGATCACAGATTTAATGCTTTGTTCAAGTTTGTCCTTGCCCACCTTACCAACCACCTGTTCCACCACTTCACCGTCCTTGAAAAAGATCAGGGTGGGTATGGCCTGAATACTGTATTTGCTAGGAGAGACAGGCTCCTCGTCAACATTTAATTTAAAGAAATTGATTTTATCCCCATAGGTCTGTTCAAGGTCTTCTACAATGGGGCCAATCGCCTTGCAGGGTCCGCACCAGGGGGCCCAGAAATCAACAAGAACTGGTTTTTCAGATTTGAGCACCTCGGTTTCAAACACATCGTCTTTTATTTCTTTTGTCATAACAGAATTCCTTTATTGTTTGTGTTAATTTGAATATCATGTAAATATATGTTTTTAAAAACGCTTTGTCAATAAGCTGAAACTCGATCATCAAGTTTTTTGAATACCGCCGCGGGCTCTTAATCGGCGTTTACATAAAAATTTGATAACAGAGTGAAAGATTCATTTCTCAACTTTCAACAGGGAGGGATAGCCCATGGGAAAAAAGATAAAAATCGGTGCCCTTATTTCTGGGGGGGGGTCAAATCTTCAGGCCATAATAGATGCCTGCAGTGCCGGAAGTATTCAGGCGGAAATTTTTTTTGCAGGAAGTGACAAGCCCGGGGTAAAAGGGCTTGAAAGGGCAGAGAAAGCCGGTATTGACACCTTTGTGGTGGACTATGGCCATATAATCAAAAGCGCCAGGCAAAATATGGAGGCGCTTGATGTTCCCGAAGATTTTGATTTAAAAGCAATCAAGGCAAAGCAGCATCTGATTCCTGACAGTGTTGGTGAAGAAAAAATCGCCTTTTTTTTAAAGACGCGGGCCGCTGCAGAAAAAAAGCTGCTTGAGGCTATTCTTCCCTGTCATATCGATCTTCTTGTCCTTGCCGGATTCATGCGCACCCTGACCCCTTATTTCATAGACAGATTCAGCAGGGCAGTGGGAGACAGGCGGATCATGAATATTCATCCGGCCCTTCTGCCTTCATTTCCAGGAACAGACGGCTATGGGGATACATTCAGATACGGATGCAGAGTCGGCGGGTGTACGGTTCATTTTATTGATTATGGAGAAGACACCGGGCCTGTTATAGGTCAGCGGGCCTTTCAGATAGAGGACAGCGATACCCTTGAAACGGTGAAGAAAAAAGGCCTTGAACTTGAATGGCAGCTCTATCCGGAATGTATTGATAAATTTGCAAAGGAATTGATCCAATAAAAAAAATTTGATGATCCAGTGTCACTCGGTTATCAAGTTTTTATGGAAGGGCCGATTAAGAGCCCTCAGCGGTTGCCTGTCAGGAACATTGAGAACCTAAGGAGATCAGACTTTTTCCCTGCCAGGCGTTAAGAAAATCAAGCTGTTTGAGGACCAGTGGCCGCAGTTCTTGATTTTTAGCCTGGCAGGGAAAAAGTCCTCCGTCGTTCTCGTTCCTGACAGGCA
>JAYEJJ010000137.1:0-16274 GCA_034660495.1 Thermodesulfobacteriota bacterium
TAACAATGATTCAGAGTTGGGGGCAAGAGTTGAAAAACGCAGACAAGATGTCAGCCTGCACACGATATCCGAGGCTGGTACAACCGCAAAAGATGCGTTCCTTACCATTGTTAGCACCGCCAAAAAACTGGGTGTCAACGCCTTTCAATATATTAACGACAGGGTTTCCAAAAAATTCAGCATGCCGGCGCTTTCCGATTTGATTGTGGAAAAAGCAAAGCTGCAGCCTGGTTAATTCTTCTTTCTTTCAAACCAACACGAAGGCAGATTCATAGACGATCCATTTGTGCAATCATATTGTTTTTATAGTGCATAACAAATGACTTGATACTGTTCCATATAGTATATAAGGTAAGGAAAGTATCTTTTCATCTGTGATCATCTATAATTGTATGATGGTGTACGATTATCCTGTCGTCACTTTTTGAGACGTATAGTATGCTTTTTCAATCGCCCATGGTTTTTGAATAGGATACCTGCTTTCCTAGATACATCTTCCGAGACACACCCGGCTGAAATAAGAATGAGCAGAACAGCACCACATGCAGAAAATAAAAATTGCTTCATTTCCTCCCTCCCTCCCTCCCTCCCTCCTTCCTTCCTTTTTCGTTTTCTTCTAAAGGTGACAGGCCATGGGAAAAATAGTTTTTCTTCCACCAGGACCTGCCATAACTTCACCTGTAGAATTATAAGATCTCCGATTTATCCCTCAGGACATCAGAGGTGATGGCTATTTTAAGGCAGCAGTATTAAACTTCAGAACTCCTGACCTCAGCTAATTTTGAATGCATAATCATTTTCTATATATAGTATTTTTTTTTAAAAACAAAGACAATAAGCACAATATATGGTATTTGTCTGGTTTTTTTATGCATTTAAAATTACGATCCTAAATTTGAATATTTTCAGTTAAAACAATATATTAGGTTTGTGGTGTCAGGAGCTCTGAACTTAGACAAAGCAGCCTTTTTATAAATTATTAAAAAATAACTATTCATTTTATGAATCAAACAATATAAATAATGAAGTAATTGTTAATAAAATCATATGGAGTTTTATGCGCCTATCTCTATGACTTGTCAATATAAATTGTTTATGTTATATTAAACAGTATTATATAAAATACCAGTAACCGCCAGGTAGAACATCACTGGAAGGATGGCTTTGCCTTCCGGATCATTTCTTTGCTGTACCCCTGCAGGTCATGGGTAATATAAAAACAGGAGGAATTATAGATGCATAACAAACAGCTGTCCGAAACCCTTGAAGATTATCTTGAAACCATATTGCAGCTGCAGAATACCAAAACTGTAGCACGGTCAAAGGATATTGCTGAAAAGCTCAATATTAAACGCGGCTCTGTCACAGGAATGCTGAAAAAACTGGCAGAAAACAAACTCATCCATTACGAACCCTATGGTTATGTCACCCTTACGCCGGAAGGAAGAGATATTGCTGAAGAAATACAACAGCGCCATATGTTTTTAAAGGATTTTTTTGAAAGAATACTGCAGATAGATAAAGACAAAGCCGACAAAACCGCCTGCCGTATGGAGCATGCAATGGATAAGGAAATATTTTCCAGGTTCAAGGCCTTTCTGAAAAAAGTCGATGCCTGTCCCAAATGCTCCCGTGGTTACTGACATAGAACAAACTGTAGACAATCCCGGATAATTTTTTTTATATGAAAGAATTATACAAACATCTGAATTCGTTCATGTTATGCTGTGCCCGTCAGGGCACGGCCGTTATCCAGAAAAAAAAATTTAAACGGAAAGCTTGATAATAAAAGCACTTCCTTTGCCAGGCTCTGAGTTGATAATCATTTCCCCTCCGTGGTTTTCAGTAATGATAAAAAAGGACACTGAAAGATCAAGCCCAGTTCCCTCTCCCACCTTCTTTGTTGTAAAAAAAGGCTCGAACACCCGTTTTGCAGTATCTCTGTCCATACCCCGGCCCATTGTCCCTTATTTCAATAACGACCCGAGAAGTATCCGGGTCAAGGGCAAGTGTGAGGGTAAACCGGGAATGATATTCCAGAACGCATTCTTTACTGAAACTGAACATCGCGTGGGCACCATTTGTTAAAATATTTAAAAACACCTGCTGAAGCTTTCCCGGTTCACATAAAATATGTGGCAGATCCTTTTGAAAATGTCGTACAATTTTTATCTGTCTGAAATCATATTTTTTCTTGAGATCATAATCGCTGCCTGCAAGGGACAGGGTTTCATCAAGGAGATCTGCCAGGCTGCATAACGTCTTGCTGGCATCTCCCTTTCTGGCAAAGGACAGCATATTTTTTACAATTTCAGCCGCTTTCAAGCCTGACCCATGAATATTGTCCAGCATTTCAGGAACGCCTCGATCCTTAAGAAAGGCAGTGATGGTCTCCATGTCGGTTCCCAGCGCCTGTGCAACGCTTACACTGGCAGGAATTTTTCTGGTAAGCCTGTTGCGTAAGACATCTGCGGTCTGGATCATCCCGGCCAGGGGATTATTAAGTTCATGGGCCATACCAGCGGCCAGGCCGCCCACAGAAAGCATTTTTTCCGACTGGATCATCATCTCTTCCATTCTTATCTTTTCTGTAACATCGTCCAGACGGAGTACTGCCCCCTTGACTTTACCTGCAATAAGAGGATAAATGGTGAGATCTTCATAAATGGTACCCTTTTGTGCCTTTCTGGCGCGTTTTAAAACAGTCTTGGTTGTGCAGCGATCAATGCTCTCTAAAATCTGATCCATATCAAAGGCCAGGCCGGAGAAAGCCTCGGTTACAAACCTTCCCTTTACCGTCTCAGGCTTTATGCCCGACTCCAGTGAAGCGCTGCGATTGTACCGGGTGACCCGCCCCCGGCTGTCCACACCGATAAGAATGGAAGGCATGGAATCAAAAATATCATCAATATACTTTTTGGCCCTCAATAATTCCATTTCTGCTTTTTTCTTCTCGGTGATATCCACGGCAATGCCGAGAAAAGCTGTAGTACCGGTTTCAGAACTTTTTACAGGGTTCACCACCAGTGACACACAAAGTTGAATATGGTGACAATACCGTTTTTTCCTGCGGAGATGATGGCAACCTCAGAGGCAGACTGCAAAAGATTAAACAAAAGAGCATTGCTTTTTTCAAGCTGGGATCTTGTGGTTTTTACTTTTTCAACAAGCCGGCCAAAGGTCTTTGTCATCATGCCGATCTCGTTGTCCGGCTGACGGGATCCGGCCTCCTGGATACGGTTTAAAATCTGTTTATCAGAGTGTCTTGAATAGGCATCCATAATCAGAACCGTTTCTTCCAGGGGTCTGCCCAGATGATAGTCCAGAAAAACAAAAAACCAGGCAATGGAAATGGACAGAATAACAAGGCCTACACCGGTAATCAGAAAAAATGATTTTATGGTATGATCCCTTATATACTGGCTGGACAGCCCAACCCTTACAAAACCGATAAAATCATCTTTTCCTGACAAAACCTTGTAAAGTTCCTTTTCGCCGTTTTCAGGGGATTCAAGGAAAACAGTCTGCCCTGTTTTATACAAATTGCTTATTTTTTCCCCTTTCACGCTTTTTTCCTCAAGTTCACCGCAGAAAGCAACAATATCGCCGACCAGGTTGTACACGACAATATATTTTAAATGGGGGGGACGCACTGAGCATGGAATTTATGGTTTCAGAAATTCTGTCATAGGCCAGGGTCTGAACAATGGGATCAACACTTGCTATGGCAATGTGCTTTACAGCAAGCCTGCCGCTTCGCATCATCTCTTTGTTCAGATTTCTATACTGAAGGAAACACAGAATAACGGTAATGGCACTCATTAAAAAAACGGCAGCTATTGCGTGAATCACAATAACCCTGAAAAATAATTTTCCGGCTTTTTCAGTTTTCATTTTTACTGACCTGGAACGGAAGAAATAGGATAAACAAATCTGTGCAGGGACATTTTTTCCGGCCATACCAGTCTGGGCGCTTTATTCTGAACCTGAATCACGACCATTTTATGTCCAATATTCATGCCCCTGTTGTCAAACACCACTTTTCCGAAAAAAATTTCAGTGTCAAGACTGCGGATATTTTTTAAAACGGCCTGAGCACATAGGCTGGAGCATTTTTCAATGGCCAGCTGATAAATAATACATCCGGCAGAAGCCTGAGCATTCTGATAGGTCGGGGAATGGCCGTAGTACTGTCTGAACATGTCTGCATAGGCCTGGCTGTACCCGAAAATCGAACATGTAAACCCGGCACTGGGAGACCACTGGCTGATCCCGGTCATATATTCAGCCTTTTCTCCCAGGTCAGTGACAAAATTCTTCTGGGTGGGACCCAGGGTCATGACCACGGCTTTGGGTGAGAGCCCTGTGATCTGCTACATCTGAAATACAAAATTAACCGAATCCCTGTAATGCCCGCAGAACACAATAATATCAGGAGAAAAAGCAACCATTTCTTCAAGATAAACAATCAGGTTTTCCCTGTCCTCAGGGATGATACCGTGATAGACTTCAGAAAAATTGTATTTTGCACCCCATATTCTGGCCCCTTTGGCCACACTCCGTGTAAACAATTTGTCCATTGTCAGAACAGCATATGTTTTTGGCGGTGCCTTTAATTGAGACACCATGGCAAAAAAATCCCTTAAATACCAGCTGGCAGAGGTAAGAGAAGCAAAAGTCGTTCTGGTATTGCGGCTGAAAATGGCCTCAGAGGCCCCGCAGGTTCCCACAAGTATTTTTTGATATTGTTCTGCCATTTCACTGGCTGCCAGGGTCAGGCCGCTGGAAAACGGCCCGAGTAAAAAATCCACCTGATCCACAAGAACAAGTCTTTTGATATTTTCCCTGAGGTATCTAACACTGCTTTTATCATCGTAATAAATGATATTTACCGCAAACCGCCTGCTGCCGACTTTTAAACCGCCCCTGCTGTTGATCTTTCTACGCCAGAATTCATATCCTTCAACAACACGTTTCCCTTCAGTACTGAATTTCCCGGTTCTGGAGATGGAGCAGCCAAACACGATTTCCTTTCTAAAGGGTTTTTCCTGAAAAGGGGAAAGAGATGCGTCGGCTTTTATGGATGTATGTGCCTTTTCTTCATTCCTGGTATCCAGGGGAACGATCATAAATGAAAGCACAATACAAAAAACACCAAAGCAAAGGGTAAATAAAACAATCAGTTTGATTTTATTCATACCTCTCCTTTGCTGTGGCCGGGCTGCGGTTTATATATGAAAGATCAATTCCCTTATAGTTCCTCGCACATGGCTTGATACCACATTATATATATAAGGGTGAGAGCGTATCAATCCATCTGCTATGATCTTTAACAGCTTAGTCCTTCTTTTTCATAAGATTTTTATACCAGATGGCAAATTCAAACATCCCCCGGATTTTTTCGTCATCATTGACAACCCCCAGGGCCATTTCCAGAGCGCCCTGGCCGAATGCATTGGAATAGGTCTTATGATCCGCCTGCTGAAGAAATTCACTGACAAGCTGATGGGTAGTCCGTCTTGTCTTATCCTTTCTGATGTCAATGGGGTCTTTTGGATTCTGAATCGGGTCCCAGTTTTCATAACCGATCTTCATGATCTGTTTTTTGCCCCGTTTACCCATGGCATCAAAAATCGCTTTCTTTTTTGCTTCTATTTCCTCAGGTGTAAAATTATCCATATCTCTAAACCTCTATACCAAGATATTCTTCGTTATAATTGGTAATCAAAGCGGTTGACACAGGAACCAGCATATCGCACATTTTCACATACTTTGAATTCATCGCTTTAGTAAATTCTGCAGAAATAAGCTGAAGCTGGGAATATATGGCATCCATATTTACCGTTGGATAGGCTTTGCCTTCTTCAAAATTGGTTCTGCCGCAGATATGGCTCATGCCTGCGCTGGAGGTGGGAATGCCGTACAACCGGCAGGTTATGGGCCTTGCATCATAAAGCATACAGAGGTTGTCCTCACCAAGAAGCGGACATCGCATCCTTTTTGACGCCATCATCCCCAGGACATCCACCTCATTTTTCCCTTTCTGGGTCTCTTTGTAGGCGTCCTTTTTCAGTTTGGTCAAAGCGCGGTCTATTTTGGCGGCCTGGTCAATCAGTTCCAGTTTTTTTGCGCCAGAAAACTTTTCATTGAACTTATGGTTTATATAAATCGCCTCAATAATGGTGATATCAAAAATAGCATAACAACAGTCAGAACACTTTTCCCTGCAGAACACCTCTTTGGGATACTCCTGTCTTACCCGTTCAAAAATACCATCCACAATGGAAACAACTGCCTCATACTTTGCAAAATGTTTTTTAAAATCCAAAGCCATTATGTTTAATCCTTTATTTCCCTATACAGAAATTCTTAAAAATTGTATCAAGTATATCAATCCCGGCGGTATTGCCGGTAATTCTGCCAAGACAATCTGCCCCCTCTCTTAAGTCAATGGCCAGGGTTTCTGCCTCCACATTGTCTTTCAGACTGTTTCTTGCTGAAACAAGACGGTCAAGGGCCTGCTCCAATGCCATTTTATGTCTTAAATTGGGCACTATGGAAGAAGAACTTTCAACATGGCTGGCCGTTTCCCGGGTGATCATCTGTCGTAACGCTTCAATCCCCCTGTTTTCAAGGGCTGAAATCCCTATGCATGGAATTTCCCTGTATTCTTCCGGTACCCCCGTGTCTTTCCAGTTTTCTGCCAGATCAATCTTATTGATTACCAGGATAACCTTTCTGCTCAGAGAAATGATTTTTGCAAAATCCGTTTCACCATCACAGGCCCTGGCATCCTTCATAAAAAGGACGATATCGGCCTCTTTAATATATTTTTTTGCCCTTTCGATCCCTATTTTTTCGACAAGATCATCGGTCTGATGCAGGCCAGCTGTATCTGATATTAAAAAAGGAATGCCGTTTATGGTAATATTCTCTTCAAGAAGATCCCTTGTGGTACCGGGTACTGAGGTAACTATGGCTCTGTCCCGTTCCAGAAGACTGTTCATCAGGCTTGATTTTCCTACATTGGGAGCGCCGCATATGACAAGCTTGATACCATCTCTTAAAAAATGCGCTTCTTCGTACCTCTGAATTGACCGGCGGCAGATGGAGATAACCGATTCAAGCAGATCAGCGCCCGAGTCAGTAGAAATCAGGGATTCTGTTTCATCAGGAAAATCAATTGCCGATTCGACCTGGGCCAGAAGAGAAATGAGTTTGTTTCTGGCATTTTCTATAAGATCCCTTAGGGCACCGGTATTCTGGGATGCTGCAATTTTCAGGGAACCCGCGGTTTTCGCATTGATAATATCAGCAACGCTTTCTGCCTGGGTAAGATCTATTCTGCCGTTTAAAAACGCCCGCCTGGTAAATTCACCTGGATCAGCAAGCCTGGCCCCGTTTAAAAGCACCTGTTGAAGAATGGTTTTCATCACCAAAGGGCCTGAATGGCTCTGGATTTCAACCACATCTTCCGCAGTATATGATCTCGTACCCATCATTGCCACCACCAGCACCTCATCCAGAACAAACCCGGTTTCAGGCTCAAAAATATAACCGTGTACCATTTTGTGAGACTCAAACACAAAATCTTTGTCCACCCTGAGGGTGGTTCTGCCAAACAGCCCTGAAACAAGGGTGACAGATTCAGGGCCGGATATCCTTATTATACCGATGCCTCCGCTTCCCGCCGGGGTTGCAATGGCTACAATGGTATCTTCATTCATTTGAATTGTTTTCTTGACTGGTTTTTCTTTTTAGAAGCACCCTGCCTGGGAAAAATTACAAGCCTGCGGTAATATCCATCTCCCATGCTCTGGGTTCTTACCCTGAAGTCGTCTTTCAGGGCCAGGTGAACAATTCTTCTGTCCTGGGCCGTCATCTGGTTGATGGTTGCCGGCCTTCCGGTCTTTTTGGCCTTGTCGGCCATTTTAAAAGCCAGGGCTTTCAAATTGGCAGTCCGGGTCTCCATATACCCTTCAATATCCACTTTCAGCCGGACCCTGGATTCGCTTTTCCTGTTGATAATCTTGTCCGTGAGAAACTGCATGGCTTCAAGGGTCTGCCCCCTTCTGCCGATGAGAACGCCTGAATTCCCCCCGCTCACCTTTAAAAGCAGTTTGTCCTCATGGGTTTCTGCAGATACTGAAGCGTCCTGGGTAATGAGATCAATCATTTTCTGCAGGGCTTCCATGCCCAGATTAACCGCCTCTTCAGGCACATCAACCGGTTCCTCATCGCGATAGGAAGGCGGAAACCCTTCATCTTTGTCAAAAGAAGCCGCAGACGGCCTGTCTTCTTCACTGCCCTGGTCTTCCTGTACTGGAGCAGTATCCTGAACTGCAGCATCATGAACTAAAGTATCCTGGACCACCGCATCATGAACTGAGGGATACTGGACCGCTTCAGTTCTGTCAGTTTCTATCTTTTGTGCTTCCCTTTTTTTGTCTTGATCAAAGGTATCAACCGTATCAGCCTGGGAACCGTCTGCTTTACTTTTATCTGGTCCATTGCCGCCAGAACTGCTTTTTTCAGGACTTAAATTTTTTTTATCCGTTTTCCCAGTCTGGGGTTTTTTATTTCCAGATCTGTTTTCCTTTGACTTGACCGGATCTTTTTTCTGACCAAAGGCTTCATCCACTATGGACATCACCCCGTTTAAATCACCTGGATCTGATTTTTTATTGTTTTTCTCAAAACCTCCATTTTTTTCAGGAAGGGTAACCCTTATTCTGGCTTTTTTCATGCCAACGATGCCGAATATGCCTGAAGAACCAGAAGAGATAATATCATATTTAAGATTTTTCTTTGTCAAACTCAGAGCTGAACAGGCCTTTTCAATTGCCCGGTCAACATTTTTTCCCTCAAATTCCTGTGTCTTTTTCATAATACCTCCATGGATTAGGCGAGTTTCTTTTGGATATAGTACTGCTGACTGATGGATAGAATATTGTTTACAAGCCAGTACAGGACAAGCCCTGCAGGAAAATTGATAAAAATGAAAGTCATAAAAAGCGGCATCAGCATCATTATCTTGGCCTGGGTGGGATCACCGGTGGACGGTGACATCTTCTGCTGCAGAAACATGGTGGCCCCCATGATAATGGTTAAAACAGGAATACCGGCAGGCGCCTGCATAAACGGAATGGCCACATCAAAATGAAACAGCCGGTCCGGGGCAGAAAGATCGGTAATCCATCCCATAAACGGCGCATGCCGCAGTTCAATCGCCTGATACAGCATCCTGTAAAGCGCAAAAAAAATCGGCATTTGTACCAGCATGGGCAGACATCCGCTCATGGGGTTTACTTTATAGGTTTTATACAGCGACATGACTTCAGCATTCATCTTCTGCTTGTCACCCTTATACTTCTCCCTTATCTCCATCATCAGCGGCTGGATTTTCTTCATATCATTCATGGACTTATAGCTTTTGGTACCCAGGGGCCAGAAAACAAGCTTGATTAAAATGGTCAGGATAATAATGGCCACCCCGTAATTGGGAATAAAGTCATAAATCAAATTCATGCCGATAAGGCAGGGTTTGGCAAGAATATCAAACCACCCGAAATTCACACTTTTCTTCAGATTATAACCGTAATCATCAAGCACCTTAAGGCTTTTGGGACCCATGAAGCACTTAAAGGCGTACCGGACCTGCTTTCCAGGATCAATCCGTTCCATGGACTGAATATAAACCGCTTTTACCCGGGGGTCTTCATAGGCGAGCTTTACCCGGGCATCCACTGGTTTTTCCGGGGCAATACAGGAAATAAAATATCTGTCGGCAACTCCGGCAAAGCTTATCTTTCCGGCATATGTATCTTGATCCTCGATATTTTTGACCTTGACCTCTTGAAGTTCATTGTTGAGAAAAAGGGTGGGCCCCTCAAAGGCAAATCGTGCTGATTTTTCGTCAATAATGCCTGGAATGACAATTTCCAGTGAATCCTTAAAGGGCATTTCTGATCCGTTTTTAATGACAAAATCCAGATCTATGAGATAGGTATCTACAGAAAAGGTATAGATCTTTTCAAAAACGATACCATAGGTGGATTCCCATCTGAAGGTCACCTGATGTTGACCCGCAGGAAGATCAACATGATCAGCGTCCGTCTGTGCGGTAAACACAGCACTTTCAAGCCCTGGAATGGTTTTGCCCTGGGTATCAAAGCCGAACAGGCCATGGGGCAGATCTGTGCTTACCATTTCCTTAAGGGGAGAATTCTTCTCAGATGTTTCTCTGTAGTCCTTGAGGGTCAGGCTTGTGACCTCAGCTCTGTTCTCTGATATTTCAATATTGTAAAGGGGGGTGGACAGGGAAATGGTGCGCAGATCCGGTGACGGCTGAAGGGGAGGGGGCTTTTCCGAACCGGTCCCGGGCTGAACAGCACCTGCCTGATCTTCTGGGGTATAATCCTTTATCTGCTTATGATCACTGTCTTCAACACCGGGGGAAACTCTTTGATGGGCCGTCTCCGTGTTCTGGCCTGTAATGGTTTCCTTTTCAACAAAAAGGGTATTCCACCCTAAAATAACAACTATTGACAGAATAATCGCTATAAAAAGCCGTTTCTGTTCTTCCATCTTCTCTCCTGGTGATGCATAAATTTTGTTTAATCCAGCACACTGGTACAAACTGCAAGGAAAGAAGTATCGCTTCAGATATCATTTTTTTCTGGAACAGGGTCAAAACCTCCAGGGTGAAACGGGTGACATTTTAAAAGTCTTTTTATTGCAAGAAAAGCCCCTTTGAGGCTGCCGTGAACACTTACAGCCTCAAGAGCATAATGGGAACATGATGGATAAAAACGGCATGATGCCATTGTAAAAGGAGATATACAGCACTGATACATCCTGATAACGAATATTAACAATCGCTTACTCATCACACCCGTGTAATCTTTTCAAAAAGTTTGTCAAGTTCAGCTGTAACCTCTTTAAGAGTCAGAGCACTTACATTTTTTTTTGCGATAATATTTATATCCCGGTTTCCTGGTATAATCTCTTTTCTGTTTCGATAATATTCTCTGACAAAACGCTTGATTCTGTTGCGTACTACTGCTTTCCCAATCTTTTTTGATACAGTAATGCCGATACGGTTGTTTCTGGCTTCCCCTTCCTGGAAAACGGCCAGGAAAATTCTGGTGCTTCTTTTATTCCCGATTCTGGATAATTTTAGAAACTGGCTTCGTTTTAATAATCTGTGCGTCCTGGGGAATGAATGATCCAATAACCAACCCCTTTTTCTAGGCCGTGAGTTTTTTTCTTCCCTTGGCTCTTCTGGCATTGACAATACGTCTTCCTGCTGCTGTGGACATTCTTTTCAAAAAACCGTGTTTCCTGGATCTCTTGATTCTGCTGGGCTGAAATGTTCTTTTCATAATAAAATATAAATCCTTAAAAATATAATAAATAAAAACGAAAATCTGATGGTTTTTGCCACCATAATAAAATTTTTATACTAATTCATTATCCATAATGTGTCAAGTTTGAAATTTGAACCCGGGGGTTACTTTACCAGGGTTTCAAAAATATGATATTCCTCAAGGTGGTAATGGGGCTCCGGGTAAACAACAATGGTTCTCCCGATCCTGTTTTCAAGGGAAGATATAAGTCTTTTTTCCTCTCCATGGAGGAGCGGGGCAATTTCAGGATGGACCTTCACTGTAAAGCGATTTCCCATCATATCCTCGGATTCACTTAAAAGATCCCTGTAGATTTTATGGCATATGGACTTGCCTGACAGGAGCATCCCGTTGCCGCCGCAGTAAAAACAGGGCTCACAAAGGGTTCTGGCCAGGTTTTTCCGGATGCGCTTCCTTGTCATTTCCACCAGACCCAGTTCTGACAGGGGCAGCACATTGGTCTGGCTCTTATCCTTTTTCAACGCCTCATTGAGCTGGGACATGAGCTTTTCCTTGTGCAGATTCTTTTTCATATCAATGAAATCAATGATAATAATCCCGCCGATATTTCTCAGCCTGATCTGATAGGCAATCTCCTTGACCGCTTCCAGATTGGTTTTTAAAATCGTTTCATCAAAATTGTGCTTGCCCACATACCGCCCTGTGTTGACATCTATGGCCACAAGGGCTTCGGTCTGCTCTATGATAATATACCCCCCGGATTTCAGCCAGACCTTGTTGTTTAAGGCCCTTGTAATATCGCCTTCAATATTGTAGACGTCAAAAATAGGCTCTGCACCGTCGTAGAGCTCTATAGACACATTAAGCCCGGGCATGAGCTCCTTTAAAAATTTCTGAACGCTCTGGTATCCAGCCCTGGAATCAATAATCAGCTTGTCTGCTTCATCTGTGAGAAGATCCCTGACCGCCCGGAATGTAACAGAAAGGTCCTTGTAAAGCAGGGTAGGCGCAGAGGCCTTCATGTTCTTTTTCTGTATGTCCTCCCAGGTTTTGCAGAGAAAGGAGATCTCTTTCTGCAGCCGTTCTTCCCCTATCCCCTCAGCTGCTGTACGGAATATATAGCCGAACCCGTTGTTCTCAATGGACAAAAGCAGTTCTTTCAGTCTTTTGCGCTCTTTTTCACATTCAATCCTCTTGGATATGCCGATATGATCCACAGTGGGCATGATCACCATAAACCGGCCGGGAAGAGAAATATGGGTGGTCACCCTTGGCCCCTTGGTGCCGATGGGAGATTTGGCCACCTGAACCATAATCTCCTGCCCTTCGGTGACAAGGTCCTCTATCCTGCAGCTGGGAGGGCTGGTCCGTTTCCAGACAATGGATTCATCTTCATCGTCCATCTCCTTTAACTGACTCTCACTGCCTTCGCTTTCCATATCCTGTTCAAACTGCTTGGCAAGGTCATGGCTGGTGTCATCCAGGATATCGTCCACATAGAGAAATGCGGCCTGATTCAGTCCAATATCCACAAACGCCGCCTGCATCCCAGGCAGAACACGCTGAATACGCCCCTTGTATATACTGCCGGCAATATTGGTTTCATCCCCCCTTTCAATAAACAATTCAACGATATTGCCGTTTTCCAGCAGGGCCACCCTTGTTTCATATTCTGCCGCATTTACCACAAGTTCTTTAAGCATATTCTATCCCCCGGGTTTTTTTTCAACACTATGATTTCATCTTGAGAATTTTGGCCCTGAACACACTATACTCAGGAACTTCAAAAACTCTGGTCAATATTTCAGCAGGTCTTATTGTTTTTCCATCACTGCTCTTCAACACCATTTCAAGGCAGGACGGAGCAGTCAGTTGAATGGCTGAAACCGCTTTTCTAAGGTCTGTCACCCTTTTTCTGCCTTTAAAGTTCACCTGCTCCACAGGAAATTCAGAAAGGCTGAGAAACGCATCAATCTTACCGGGATCAATCAAATAATCCTTAAGATCAATTCTGTAGCAACTCTGATTTAAATCATTGTCCGGGGATAACGCCCTGTCTTTTTTCCCCACGGACGGATCTGCCACCCGGGTTATTTTAATAATATCCTGAAGGGCGTTATTCATCCTGTCCTGAATGGCGCCGTGGCCAAGTTCAGTGTCCACATACAGGGAAAAGAACTCCTCTTCGCTTTCCATGCCCAGGGGCAGAGGGTTGTCAAAGGCAAGCTTCATATCCGGATGAAATCCCCTGGTATACTTTACCGGAATACCAGCTCTTTTTACAGCCCGCTTTACAATATTGGCAAGCTCAAGATGGCCGAAAAACCGCGCAGTGCCCGTTTTTTCGTAATACAGTCTCAGCCTTGCAAAATGCACATCTTTTCTTTTTTTAATTTCAACCGGCCGTTCCTGTTCTTTTTCATCCTGGTCTGTTTTTTTAAACACAATGGGTGCTGTTTTTTCAAAATCACAGACTCCGCACCCTGTACAACCGTTTTCACGGCAGTCTTCAGTTATTTTTCCCGCCATTGCCTTTTCATATTCCTCTTCCAAAAAGGCTTCTGAAACGCGGGAATCGATGTGGGACCAGGGCAGGACCTCATCTGATGAACGCTGTCTTGATGTATAGAAAAGGGGATCTATACCGGTTTCTTTAAACGCTTCCTGCCAAAGGTCAAACCTGAAACAATCATCCCATCCGTCCATGCGGCAACCCTTTTTCCAGGCCGTTTCAATGACACGGGAAAGCCGCCTGTCCCCCCTGGCAAATACCCCTTCCAGCAGGCTCATTTCAGGATTCTGCCATTTCAGCCGGATGCCGGGATGTCTTAAATTTTTTTTCAGATAATCCAGATTTTCCAGAGTTTTTTCCATTGTAATCTGAGGACACCGTTGAAAGGGGGTATGGGCCTTGGGAATAAAAGCGGCAAAACTCACAGTAACACCGGCTTTTTTCTTTCCCTTTCCCCCGGATTTCACCGCTGCCAGACGTTTGGCAAGATCACAGATCCCCTCAATATCCTCATGGGTTTCCGTTGGCAGGCCGTTCATAAAATAAAGCTTGATACTTCGCCAGCCCAGGGCAAAGGCATGGGTCACAGTATCAAAAACATCCTGCTCTGTAATATCTTTATTGATCACATCCCTGAGCCTTTGGGTACCGGCTTCCGGTGCAATGGTAAACCCTGTTTTTCTGACAGACCGGATAATCTTCATCAACTGCGGGGTCAGCCGGCCGGCCCGGACTGAGGGAAGGGAGAGGGCTGTACAATGGGTAGCATCAATTGACACCAGGGAGGACAGCAGGGGTTCAAGACGGCTGTAGTCACCGGTGCTCAAAGAAAGAAGGGAGATATCCGTGTATCCTGTTTCAGCAAGGGATTTCTGTGTTATTTTTTCAAGATCCCCCACCGATCTTTCCCTGACCGGCCTGTATATCATCCCTGCCTGACAGAACCGGCACCCCCTTGAACACCCCCTGGCTATCTCCAGGCGCAGCCTGTCATGAACAGGTCTGCCAAAGGGCACCAATGGGGCAACGGGAAAGGCCACTTTGGACAGATCAGGCACAACAGCCTTGGTGACTTTTGGATACTTCGAAAAAAGCGGGGTGATATGCTGAATTCCTTCCGGGGTGAATTCTGTTTTGAAAAAGGAGGGAACATATACCCCGGCAATCCCTGACAATTGTTCTAAAAGGCCTTGCCGGGTTCTGTCCTGATCTTTCTTCCATTGAATAAAAGTGTCTGCAATTTCCACAGCAGCCACTTCTCCATCTCCCACAACAAAAAGATCAAAAAAATTTGCCAGCGGCTCAGGGTTAAAGGCACTGGGACCGCCGCCGATCACCAGGGGAAATTCCTTCCCCCTCTGCCCGGCATAAAAAGGAATACCTGACAGGGAAAGCATGGAAAGAACATTGGTAAAATTAAGCTCGTATAACAGACTGAAACCGATTATATCGAAGGCTGCAAAATCTGTCTTTGATTCCAGGGATAAAAGAGGAAGCCTGTTCTCCTTAAGGGCGGCTTCCATATCTGCAGCAGGGGCAAAAAACCGCTCCGCTGCAATATTTTCCTTTGCGTTCAACAGGGTGTAGAGGATCTGCATACCGAAATGGGACATCCCGATATCATAAAGATCTGGAAAGGCAAGGGCAAACTTTAAATCCACAGCATCCAGATCTTTTTTAATACTGTTCACTTCATTGCCCAGGTAGCGGCTGGGCATTTCCACCTGTGATAAGCAGGCTTCAAACGTCTCTTTATTCATGATAAAAATTCAATTCTTATATGGTTTAATGACCTTGAACAGTATTTGATAGTATAATACAACTGCCTGGGATCACATTGCTTAAGGACACGCATTAAGGCTGTAAAAAACAGCTGCCTGCATCCGCAAGATAAATTTCATAAAATAACAATTATTGCATTTTATCTGCAGGAAAGCAATTGATAATTCACAGGTTCAGCAATTCCAATCCATCTCTTATCCATGCTTGAAATATACGTATAAATATGGACTTTACCAGCCGCACCAACAGTGTGCGCTGATAGTTGATAAAGTCTTTTGAAGAAAAATTGAACATAAAATTCAGGCAGGACATTACTTGACTTCACATTTAAATCCTGTATAATTTAGCATAACTATAGATGTCCTTGAATGACCTGATACATAAAGTTAATGCTCGCACGGTTAAGTTCCGCTGAAAGCATGAATAAAATCGGCATCAAGTCATGCTGGGACTACTATAATTTATGAAATTTCTCTTTTCACACCTATTATCACAAAATGTGGTTGGATTTCTACCAATTAGTTCGCTGCCGATGCAAAAGAATTGATCAATATCTTTTTAAATTCCGGCTTACGAATAATTTTTTTTATTTTATTTGACGAATATATCTT
>JAYEJJ010000138.1:0-16189 GCA_034660495.1 Thermodesulfobacteriota bacterium
AAATGCATAAAAAAACCAGACAAATACCATATATTGTGCTTATTGTCTTTGTTTTTAAAAAAAAAATACTATATATAGAAAATGATTATGCATTCAAAATTAGCTGAGGTCAGGAGTTCTGAACTTTAACTTATCAATCATAACTGTTTTTAAAAAACCACGCACTGTTTCATATTTATTTTCAGGAATCGTTTCAAGATACCTCCAATAACGTTCATTCAAATCAAGGCTTCTGAAATGTATCCCTAATATCACACCTTTTGTTCTCATTTCCGAAGGAACAGGTATTTCAAATGGAAATCCTTTTTTTCTTTTCGTAATAGGCAAAACAGCAACAATTCCTAAACGATTCATAAAAATCGGGGTAATCACAACAACAGGTCTTTCTCCGCCTTGTTCATGCCCCTTTCTCGGATCAAGGTTTACAAAAATGATATCTCCAGAATCCAGTTGTGATACTTTATTCTTCATCAAGTAACTCCATTCCTTTAGAAGACATATTTAAAAAAGGAGTGAGAGTTTCTTGTTTATATTTTTCAAATTCATCTAAGTCTATAGAATTGAATTTATCAGCGAGTTTTTCACGTTTTGTTTTTTTTTGTGGTTTAAGAATAATTTTTTCTTCTTCAGTTAATATTTCAAAAACCATTTGTTCTTTAAGATGATATATTTTTTCAAAATCCTTCGGGATTATAATAGATAATCCATCTATAGATTCTCGAATAATTGCTTCCATGATAAACCTCACCTTTTTTTATTCCAGGGTTACAGAATTGAGATATTCTTTTATGCCCCCAAGGGTCAGGGTGAACATTTTGGTGCCTGTTAAAATGGCAACAGCGTTTTCAGGGCTTGTGCATGCTTCTGCAAAGGCAGGTCCCATGATCACCGAAGGTTCAGATGCCGAGGTCTGGTTTTCCTGCATTTTTTTGACATAGGTATCCAGCCGCTCTTTGAGAATGGAAAAATAATCAATGGATGTGCCGGTTGTGGTCTCGGTGATATTGGATATGTTTTTAGATATTTCCCGGATATACTCCCAGAAAAGACGGGTTAATCTCTTTTTTTGATCCCCCTGGGGCATATAAAAGGAGACCGCCCATCCCACACTGAGAATTTTCAGAATCTGAAGCTCATATTCTACCTGGGTCAGATTAAGACCGCAGTTTTCCGGAATTGCCTGGATGAGCATTTTTATATCTTCCCTGTCAATTGCAAAGCTTGCAAGGTTTTCTGCCATCTTCTGGATGGTTAATGCCTTTTTTTCTGCCTGTCCCATTTTCTCCTGTATCCAAATATCTATTGCATTTTTCAATGAAAATATGTCATATTCATGTTAAAAAAATATGTCATATTCAGTGGTGCTGGAAAATATCCTGTATTTTTGTCAAGCCAGTTTACTTTAATTTAACAGATTTGATAAATACCATCTGTAACACAAAGTGTAAATGGAAAAAGATCGGATTTCATTGATTTCATTCTTATCCAGGGCATCTGTACACAGGGCACCATGATAATTATAGATGTTCGCAGATGAAAAGATACTCTTCTTACCTTATATAATATAAACATAGTATCAATTCATTCGCGATGAACTATAACAATTGAGAGTTGAGGAGGGGGTATGTTTGCAAAGGTCGCCGAATTAATACATTCATCGGCAAGAACCATTGCATTTACAGGTGCTGGAATTTCCGTTGAAAGCGGGATTCCCCCTTTCAGGGGAGAAAACGGGCTCTGGAACAGATATGATCCTGAAAGTTTTCAGATCAGATATTTTATCACCCGGCCGGCGGAATCTTGGACCGTGATACGGGATATTTTTTATGATCTCTTTGGCCATGTTAAACCCAATGCCGCCCATTATGCCCTGGCCGAACTTGAGCAGAAAGAGCTGCTCAGCGGGGTGATTACCCAGAATGTGGATTCGCTTCACTATGATGCAGGCAGCCGGGTGGTCCACGAATTTCACGGTTCCCTCAGGGATCTGATCTGTATGAACTGCTCAGCAAAGCTAAAGATTGAAAATGTGGATTTAAAAATACTTCCGCCGGTGTGCGAAAGATGCGGCGGACTGTTAAAGCCCGACGCTGTTTTTTTTGGCGAATCCATACCTGAACCGGCCCAGTCCAGATCTTTTATTGAAACAGACAGGGCAGATCTGTTTATACTTATCGGCACCACAGGGGAAGTGGCCCCGGCCAATATGATTCCAAGAATGGCAAAACAGAAAGGGGCAGGCATTATTGAGATCAATACGGAAAAATCATCCTACACAGATGACATTACAGATATTTTTTTACAGGGCAGGGCAACTGAAGTCATGGAGGCTTTGATGGATGAACTGGACAGGGAATAGCGGCTTTGCATTGTTCCTGACAGGCAACCGCTGGGAGCTCTTATTCGGCTGTTTCATATAAAAAAAAGGATACATCAGATTTCCATTCTGAGAAATCAGCAGCAGAAACCGTTTAATTTTCTAGATCGACACAGGAGAACTGATATGAGTGACAATGATTGTATTTTCTGTAAAATTGTAAACAGGGAAATTCCCTCTGAATTTATATTTGAAGATGATGATTTTGTTGTGTTCAGGGATATTAAACCCCATGCACCGGTTCATATTCTCATTGTACCCAGAAAACACATAAGAAGCATTAACGATATCACCGAAGATGACAGAGACATTATGTCAAAATTTTTTTTCCTGGCCAAAAAGATTGCAGAGCAGGAAGGGATTGCAAGATCCGGATACAAACTCTTGTTTAATGTTGAAAAAGGCGGTGATCAATTTGTTTTTCATCTGCATCTCCATCTCCTGGGCGACTGGAAATAATTCCGGTTCAGGCTTAAACGCTGTCACTCGATTATCAAGTTTTTATGGAAGAACCCATTAAGAGCCCCCAGCGGTTGCTTTGTCGTTCTCGTTTCTGACAGAGCAACCGCTGGGGGCGGCGCTGTTCAAAAACCTCATGATCGAGTGTCATTACTTATATTTCATTGTGTAGACCTTTATGGCAGAAAAATGCGGGTTTAGATTAAACAGATAATAGTTGGCACTTGATCATCGAGTAAAAGGGGAAGGGTATGGCGGGGCATGAAATGATTTTACAAAATCCTGTGCCTGGTTCAGCAAAGGTTATGTTCTGCGGAGATCTGGTCACTTTTACCCTTGAAATGCCTGAAAAAGTGAAGGGAGATGCATGGATCCGGACAGAACTTGGCAGGGCAGAGGTGTTGCGAAGAGAAATTATCCGCTGGATTGATCATAACGAAATCAAACTTAATAAACAATGGCATGATATAAAAATGGACCAGAAAAGCGATACGCTTTTTTCCATTACCCTGCCTTTGACACAAACAGGTCATTTTAATTCTAAATGTTTTTTTCTGCCCCGGGATTCTGCTGTTCCAGTATGGCCCCCCGGAGACAACTGCGTGATCAATGTGGAGCCGGCAGGGACATGCTGCGCCAATATCATTTACAATGCCTTTGTCCGGCAGTTTGGCGGCACCCACAATGACACCCCTGAATCCCTTATGGAAACCCTTGATAAAAAGGGGTACACGGTTATTCCTGAATCCGGGAAGTTCAGGGATCTAATCAAAAAGGCGGATTTTATTTTTTCAACCCTTGGTTGCAGAGCAGTTCAGCTGCTTCCAGTACATCCTGTGCCGACCACCTACGGCCGTATGGGAAGGTTTGGCAGCCCCTATGCGGCTGTAAATTTCAAGGATGTTGATCCGGCCCTGGCGGAATTTGATCCGTCAGCCACCCCTCTGGAACAGTTCAGAGAACTGGCCGATACCATTCACCGGTATAATGGATATCTTTTTCTTGATATTGCCATCAATCATACCGGGTGGGCTGCGTCCATCCATGAAAGCCATCCTGAATGGCTGGTACGGGGAAAGGACGGCAGAATAGAAGTGCCTGGGGCCTGGGGCGTGGAATGGGCGGATTTAACCCGGCTGGACTATTCCAGAACCGACCTGTGGCAGTATATGGCCGAGGTATTTCTTTTGTGGTGCAGCCGGGGGGTTGACGGGTTTCGGTGTGATGCCGGTTATATGATTCCAGTGGATGCCTGGGAGTATATTACAGCCCGGGTAAAGGAGCAGTATCCTGATACCCTGTTTCTGCTGGAAGGCCTTGGCGGTCCCCTTCGGACCACCTGTGATCTGCTCAACCGGGCCAATATGAACTGGGCCTATTCGGAATTGTTTCAGAATTATGATAAATATCAAATTGAACACTATCTGACAGAGGCCTTTGATATTTCAAAACAATACGGCATTATGATTAATTTTGCTGAAACCCATGATAATCCCCGCCTTGCCTCTGTTTCCCGAGAATATGCTGTCATGCGGACAGCGCTGTCAGCCCTTTTCTCCTTTTGCGGGGGATTTGGCTTTGCCAACGGGGTGGAGTGGTTTGCCGAGGAAAAAATTAATGTTCATGAATCCCCCTGTTTGAACTGGGATTCAGACATCAACCAGGTGGATCACATCAGACGGCTTAATTTGATATTAAAATGCCATCCCTGTTTTTATGATGAAACAGAAATTTCCTTTGTTCCGGATATCCAGGGAAATTGTGTTGCCATTCTCCGCTGTCACCTTCCCACTGGGAAACGGCTCATGGCTGCGGCCAATCTTTCCTTGGACCAGGCATTTTCAAAACAGAAAGTGCTGGTAAAGCCGCTGGAAGTCAGGGCTGAACAGAATGTTTTATATGATTTGATCACCGGAAGAACAATTGAGATGTTTGGATCTGGCACAAATGCCTTTGTTGAAGTGGCTCCGGGAGAGGTGCTTGCCCTTTCAGCGGATAAAAGCGATGTGGATATGTTGAAAAAAAACGATGCACTGGAAAGCCGGATGCCTGACCGGGCAGCCTGGCAGAAATACAGGCATCTTGCCTTGAAAATTTTTACTGTTTTCAACGGGTTTGGTAATTCTGACCATTTTGATATCCTTGAAGGCGCAGAGTTTCTAAGTTCAAACCCTGTTGAATTTATCCGGTCCATGGGACCCGGCAGTAAGGAGAGCCAAACCATTGTATGGCAGTGGCCTAAGGATGTTAACCGCGTTGTTATGGTGCCGCCTGGATTTTTCCTGGTTGTTTTTGCTGAATCAGGCTTCAGAGCAAAGCTTGTGGAAAAAACCAGGGACGCACAAATTGTTATTGAAATAAACGAAGCCCTTCGGGTTAACCAGGCCAGCTGTTTTTCACTGGACCCATTGCCAGGGTCCGGGGAAAAGGGCAGGCAAAGGCAAACTGTTGCTGAAAAAGAATCTGGTGCTGACGGTGGTTTTTGCGGTAAAAAAAAGTTTTTTGCTGTTTTTATGCCCAGAGAACCAGAGGATTTTCACAGAACACGGTATTTGATAATCCAGGCGTTTGAACCCGAGGGCGTCAGAGAAGAAAATGCCTCCCTGTTGTATCTGGCACAGCCGGGTGCTCCGGCTTTCAATTTTGAAATATCCAGGGATCAGATTCTGGCAGATCCGGATTTAAAACTCCTTGGCACCAATACCCGGGGAGCAATGATGAGAAGTGCGGCCTGGTGGTCCACACTTCCCAGCAAGTATGATGGCTTGATTGCAGCCAATCTCAGTGAAAATCATCCAGAAGACCGGCGCATGCTCTTGTCCCGGTTAAGGATATGGGCGGTGTACCAGGGGTATTCCAGAGCCCTTGATTTGGACTGCCTGGAAAAAATTGTATTTGGGTATGAAAACAGGGGCAGATGGGATTTCCATATTCCCACCTGTGACGGCTCCAATTTTTTAATTACGATTTTTCTTCATATGGACAGGCATGCCAATGCCATTGAGATGAAACTGGTGAGGAGAACCTCGGACAACAGGGATGCGTTTCTTTCCGGAGAAAAAAAGGTCACCCTGATCATCCGTCCCGATATTGAGGACCGCAGTTTCCATGAAACAGTCAAGGCCTATACAGGACCGGAACATAGCTGGAGAAAAAGTGTAACATGCCATGATACCGGGTTTGTGTTTCAGCCCGAAAAGGACAGACGCTGCTTAAGTGTGCGCATTGACCGCGGCAGTTTTGTGTGGGAACCGGAATGGCAGTACATGGTCGAACATCCTGTGGAAAAACAGCGGGGACTGGATTTTGCCTCTGATCTTTTCAGTCCTGGGTATTTTGAAATTTTTCTGGGTGGAAACGATTCCCTGGTCATAAGGGCAGCGGCCCATACAGATGCTGAATCGCTGAAGGAATGGGAGCGTCAGACATCAGTGTTTACTGAACCAGGTCTGAGTCTTATAAAAGCTGGTCCAGGGGGGAGTGAAACAGGTCCGGGGGAGAGAGAAGCAGATGCAGGGGGTATAGAAACCGACCTGAATCTTTTAAAAACAGATTCCAGGGAAAAAACGAAAGTAAAACATTTTGGAGAGGCTGCTCTGGCCAGTCTTGATGCCTTTATTGTCAACCGGGGGGCGTATAAAAGCGTGATTGCCGGATATCCCTGGTTTCTTGACTGGGGAAGGGACAGTCTTATCTTCTGCCGCAGCCTTATAGAGGCGGACAGGTGTGATGATGCCAAAGATATTTTAAGGCTTTTCGGCAGGTTTGAAAAAAACGGTACACTTCCCAATATGATCTGCGGAGATAATGCTGACAACCGGGAAACGTCAGATGCGCCTTTATGGTTTGCAGTCTGTGTCAGCGAGCTTGTCAAAAAGGAGTCAGATGCCTTTCTTGATGAAATCATTGACAGCCGACGTGTAAGAGACATTTTAATGTCAATGGTTCATTCCCTGGTGAGCGGAACAGAAACAGGGGTTGTCATGGACAGGGACACCTGTTGTCTTTACAGCCCTTCCCATTTTACATGGATGGATACGAATTTTCCGGCGGGATCTCCCAGACAGGGATATCCTGTGGAGATTCAGGCCCTGTGGCATCATGCCCTGTCCTTTGCCGCAGATATAGACCCAGGCAGTGCTGAAAAATGGCAGACCATGGCAGCCACATTGTCAAAATCTGTCAGGGAGTTGTTTTTTATTGAGGATAAAGGTTTTTTTTCAGACTGCCTCCATTGCACTTCCCCTGTACCCGCTTCAAAGGCTGAGCCCGATGATGCCCTCAGACCCAATCAATTGTTTGTGATTACCCTGGGTGCTGTAACAGATGCATCCGTGTGCATCCAAGCGGTTGAATGCTGTTCAGCGCTGCTTGTTCCAGGGGCGGTGCGCAGTCTTGATGATGAAAAACTCAATGTTCCCCTTGTGATTGAACATGATCATAAAATGTTAAAAGATCCCCATTATCCTTATTCAGGCACCTATGAGGGGGATGAGACAATGCAGAGAAAACCGGCCTACCACAACGGCACGGCCTGGACCTGGCCTTTTCCTGTTTTCTGCGAAGCCTATGCAGACGTGTTCGGGTCCAGAGGAAAAGCAGCTGCTCTGGCATGGCTTGGCAGTTCAAGCATACTTATGGAAAGGGGATGTCTGGGATTTGTTCCGGAAATACTGGATGGAGATGCCCCTCACAGGGAGCGGGGCTGCGATGCACAGGCCTGGGGATCAAGTGAACTGGCCCGGGTATGGTTAAAACTTATGAGGAGATAGCATATGAAAGGGTTTCAAGCCTTCAGAGTATACCCCTTGATTCCAGAACCGTTGATTTTTCTGGATTATCTTTCTAAAAATCTGTGGTGGTGCTGGAATTATGATGCAGTTGAGCTTTTCCGCAGAATAAACCCGGTGCAATGGGAAAATCACAATCGAAACCCTGTGCCTTTTTTAGCGTCCATTCCCCAGAGAAAATTTCAGGAGCTGGCCGCGGATGAGAGTTTTATCGGTCACCTGGAGCGGGTAAAAAATAAATTTGAAGCCATGTTTTCCTTCAGCTCGAAGAAAAAAGACTATGAATTCAAAACCCGGGATGCCATTGCCTATTTTTCAATGGAATTTGGTCTCCATGAGTCCCTTCCCTTTTTTGCCGGCGGTCTTGGGGTGCTGGCAGGGGATCATTTAAAAGCATCCTCTTCCCTTGGCATTCCCCTTACCGGCATAGGCCTGCTTTTCCGGGGCGGTTATTTCCGTCAATACCTGGATCATTCAGGCTGGCAGCAGGAGGCGTATCCTGAAAATGATATTTTTGATCTGCCTGTTCAGCAGGCCAGGGACAATATGGGCAATGAGGTGATTGTCAGGATCTCCACCCCGGGTATGGAAGTCAAAGCCCTGGTATGGCAGGTCAAGGTGGGCCGCTGCCGGCTGCTGCTGCTGGATACCAATATCATTGACAATCCGCCCTGGGCAAGGGATATTACAGCACGTCTTTATTCCAGCAACCCGGAAATCAGGATTGCCCAGGAAGCGCTGCTGGGCATCGGCGGCATGCGGGCTTTAAAAGCACTGGATATTTTTCCCGGGGTATGCCATATGAATGAGGGGCATTGTTCCTTTGCCATCCTTGAGCGCCTTGTACAGATAATGGAGAGATTTAATCTTGATTTAAACAGCGCCTGGGAGATCTGCAGCAGGACATCGGTTTTTACCAGCCATACCCCGGTTGCAGCAGGTCATGATGAGTTTCCCCCCAGTATGATAGACCCTTATATTGACTATTATGCAAAAAAATTCAAGACAGGCAACAGAGACATCCTCTCATGGGGACAGGCCGGAAGAAAAGACATGATCACCCCTTTTTCCATGTGCGCCCTTGGGATCAACCTGTCAGGGTATATAAACGGGGTGTCCCGGCTCCATGGCGTCATAGGGAGAAATATGTGGTCCAAACTCTGGCCGGAAAAACCTGTTGATGAAATTCCTGTTACCAGCATTACCAACGGGGTTCATATTCTGTCCTATATTTCCCAGCACAAGGCCGCGCTTTTTGAACGCTACCTGGCCACAGACTGGGGATCTCACCCCTGCACCAAAAGTATTGTGGACAGACTTGACAATATTGACGATGAGGATCTCTGGCATGTCCACGGCATTGACCGGTCAAGACTGATAAGGGCATGCAGAAAGCTGCTGTTAAAACAATACCTCAAGCGCAGTGCCCCTAGAAAAGTGCTGGACGGTATAAGTGCGGTTCTGGATAATGATGTGCTGACCATATGTTTTGCCAGGCGGTTTGCCACATATAAAAGGGCGGATTTGATTCTGCAGGACCCGGACCGACTGACTTCCATTATCAATTCCAGGCATATGCCGGTACAGTTCGTGATTGCCGGTAAAGCCCATCCCAATGACAGGGAGGGCAAGGAGATTATCAAAAGGATCGTGGACTTTGCCAAGCAAAAAGAGTTAAGACACCGCTTTGTTTTCCTGGAGGACTATGACATCAATATTGCACGGTACATGGTACAGGGGGCTGATGTGTGGCTGAATACGCCGCGACGGCCCAATGAAGCCTGCGGCACCTCCGGCATAAAAGCAGCTGTTAACGGCGGTCTGAACCTGAGTATCATGGATGGCTGGTGGTGCGAGGGGTTTTCCGAGAAAAGGGGATGGCGCATTGGAAAGGGGGAGGATTATAATGATCTGCAGTACCAGGATATTGTGGAGAGTCAGACCCTTTACAATCTCCTTGAGGATGATGTGATTCCCTGTTTTTACGAGAGAAAAAGGGGCAATCCGCCGGAAACCTGGATAAAAATGATGAAGGAATCCATGAAAATGGCGCTTCTGAATTTTTCCAGCCACAGAATGGTCAATGAGTACGCCCATCGGTTTTATATGCCATCTTTTTACAATATGGAAAAACTCTCAGCCAACCGGGGATGGGAAGCCAGAGATCTGGCTGAAACCCGCCAGAGAATCACAGGCCTGTGGAAGGAGATCAGAATTGACAGGCCCTCTTTGATTTTACAGGAAAATTATCTGGTCGGAGACACCTTTAGAGTGACGGCAAATGTTTTTCTGGGAGAGATCCTTCCCGAGGAAGTTGAGGTTCAGATCTACTACGGCCGGATGCAAGCAATAGGGCAACTAAAGGAAGGGCAGACAAAGGAGATGAAAATTCATAAGGATCTTGGCCATGGTCAGTTTGTTTATGCCTGCTCCCTTACCTGCTCGGATTCAGGAAGATTCGGTTATACGGCAAGAGTGATACCAAAAGGAGATGTTTTTTTCCAAAACAGTCCGGGGCTCATCACCTGGGCAGAGGATTAACCTCAATATTGCATGCAAAAGGCAGATTAAGCCCTGGCCGTTGAAATATCAGATATGACCACCCAGGGACTTCTGCAATGTTCAGGTTAAAAAGGGGTTTCAATGGGAATTAAAAAAAAACCGTGTGTGCTTATTGTAACGCCGGAAGTTACCTATCTTCCAGAGGGAATGGGAGACAGGTCCAATTATTCAGCAAAGGCAGGCGGGCTTGCAGATGTTTCAGCGGCACTGATCAGTGCGCTTTTTGATCTGGGCGGAGATGTTCATGTGGCGCTGCCCGACTATAGATCCATATTTGACGGGTATATACCCAAATTGTTCAACAGGGAGCTTGAGCTGATAAAAAAGAGGATCGAGGATGAGCGTATTCACCTTGCCGAAGACAGGGCCTTTTATTATTTAAGCCATGTCTATACCGGATATTCTGACAAGGATCTCAAGGTTTCCCTGGCGTTTCAGCGGGAGGTGATGAACAATATCATACCGCGGGTCAATCCGGATATTATTCACTGCAATGACTGGATGACCGGACTGATTCCAGCCATTGCAAGGCAGATGGGGATTCCCTGTCTGTTTACCATTCACAATATCCATACAATGACTTCCACCATGGCCGAGATTGAGGACAGGGGAATTGATGCGGCAGCGTTCTGGAATTTTCTGTATTTTAAATATCCCCCTGTTAATTATGAAAAAAGCAGATCCTGGAATCCAGTTGATTTTTTAACATCAGGTGTGTTTGCCGCTCATTATGTCAACACGGTCAGCCCCACCTTTCTCAAGGAGATTATAGAGGACAGGCATTCCTTTGTTGAGGGATGTTTAAAAAACGAGCTGTCCAATAAATGGCACGCCGGATGTGCCGGCGGGGTCTTGAATGCCCCTGATCCGGAGTTTAACCCGGCTGTTGATGAAATGATTGGGTATAATTACGGGCCTAAAAATCATGCCGTTCGTAAAAAAATGAATAAAAAAGATATCCAGGATATCCTGGATCTTGATATTGATGAAAATGCCCCTGTTTTTTTCTGGCCTTCCCGTCTTGACCCTGTTCAGAAGGGGTGTCAGCTGCTGGCTGATATCCTGTATAAAATGGTTTCCAAATACTATGACCAGAATCTTCAGGTGGTTTTTGTGGCCAATGGTGCGTTTCAGAAACATTTTTCTGACATTGCAGATTTTCATCATCTCCGGCATAGAATTTCCGTGAATGATTTCAGCGAAGTGTTGTCTCACCAGCTCTTTGCGGCATCTGATTTTATTCTTATGCCGTCTTCTTTTGAACCCTGCGGCCTTCCCCAGATGATCGGCTGCATATATGGATCTCTGCCCATTGTATACGATACAGGCGGGCTTCACGATACCATAAAGGAAATGGATGTTGAAAATAACAAAGGAAACGGATTTCCATTTAATGTGCACAACGCTGAAGGGCTTATGTGGGCCGTAGACAGGGCCATGGATTTTTTTAGTCTTGATGCGGATATCCGGGAAAAACAGATTAAACGGGTCATGATTGAAGGTGTCCTGGAATTCAACCATACCCGGTGCGCTGAGGAGTATATAAAATTATATGAAAAAATGCTTAACCGACCCTTCTTTAAATAGTTCAGGCCTGTTAAACGATGAAATGCTGCGGCCCTATGCAGATATTATAAAACAGCGGCTAAACTATATAAAACAAAGGGAAGCGTATTTAACCGGCACAGATCACTCTCTTTATGAATTTGCAGATTATCATCTTTTTTTCGGGCTTCATTTTAAAGACGGCTCCTGGGTTTTCCGGGAATGGGCCCCCAATGCCGTTTCTATATGTATTATAGGAGATATGACAGAGTGGCAGGAAAAAAAGGCCTTCTCTCTCAGCAGAAAAGACAGCACCGGGATATGGGAAAAAGAATTTAAAAAAGATGTGTTTGTTCCGGGCCAGCATTATAAACTGAAAATGTACTGGAAAGGCGGGGCCGGGGAAAGACTGCCAACTGCAGCCCAAAGGGTGGTTCAGGACCCTGATACCCTGATATTTACAGCCCAGGTAACTGATCCTGACGCGGTTTATCACTGGCACCATACCTCTCCTGAACAGAATTCCCAGGATCCTGTCCTGATTTATGAGTCCCATGTGGGCATGGCCCAGGAGCAGGGCAGGGTAGGCACATTCAAGGCGTTTGAGGAGAACGTACTCCCTTTGATTAAGCAGGCGGGCTACAATACAGTTCAGTTCATGGCTGTTCAGGAGCATCCCTTTTATGGCTCTTTTGGCTATCATGTATCGAGTTTTTTTGCTGTGTCTTCTAGATTTGGAACGGCCAATGAGTTTAAACGCCTTGTGGACACTGCCCATGGACTGGGTCTCAGGGTGCTTATGGATATTGTTCACTCCCATGCCGTCAATAATGAAAATGAGGGAATCAGCTGCTTTGACGGCACCCTTGACCAGTTTTTCTACAGCGGAGAAAGGGGATATCACCGGTTGTGGGATTCCAGATGTTTTGATTATTCAAAGGAAATGGTGGTTAAATTTCTTTTGTCCAACTGCCGTTATTTTATGGAAACCTGCCATGTGGACGGGTTCAGATTTGACGGTGTGACCAGTATGCTGTTTAAACACCACGGCATAGAAAAGGCATTTACAGGCTATGGGGATTATTTTGAAAAAGACGATGTAGATGAAGATGCCCTTGCCTATCTTTTTATGGTCAATAAACTCATCCATGACATCCAGCCCGGTTCCCAGACCATAGCCGAAGATGTCAGCGGGTTTCCAGGTCTTGCCTTTCCATCTGACAAGGGCGGCATTGGGTTTGATTTCAGGTTTGCCATGGGAATTTCCGATTACTGGATCAAACTGCTGAAAGAGTACCGGGATGAACACTGGCCCCTAAGATATCTGTGGTTTGAGCTGAATTCACGAAGAAGTGATGAAAAAAGCATCAGCTACGCAGAATGTCACGATCAGGCCCTTGTGGGGGATCAGACCCTTATGATGCGTCTGATGGGTCCGGCCATTTACGATGCCATGGGAACAGACAATAAAAGTATTGAAACCTTTAGAGGTGTGGCCCTGCATAAACTGATCCGGTTTATTACCCTGGCAACCGCAGGAAGCGGGTATCTTAATTTTATGGGAAATGAATTTGGACATCCTGAATGGATAGATTTTCCCGGGGAGCACAATCACTGGTCCTATCATTATGCCCGGCGGCAATGGTCTTTAATGGAGAACCAAACTCTTTTCTACTCAAAACTTGCCGCCTTTGACAGGGCAATGATCGCCCTGGTTAAACAATACAGGGTGCTGAATTCAGAATACCCCTGCCTGATCTGTCATAATGAAGAAGACAGGGTAATGGTATTTACCAGGAAAGACCTTGTTTTTGCCTTTAATTTCGATTCCGATACCTCCTTTACTGATTACAGGATTGGAACAGGGCAGGGAAATTTTAAAATGATTTTTAATACTGATGATGTGGAATTTGGAGGGCATGGCCGGCTGACGGCAGATCAGGCCCATACGGCACTAAAGGATGACAAAGGAGAGTATTTAAGCCTGTATCTTCCCACAAGAACAGCTCTGGTCCTTTGCCGTGAACACCATGAAACCTGAATACACCATCAGGTCAATTTAAACTGATTTAATGTTGACAAAACTGATTATTATTTTAATAATTGCTTATAAACCCCCATGTCCTGACGGACACAACCAAGAATGAAAGCCGTCAGCCACCGGCAGCCGGCAGGAAAAAGGCTGAAATTATTTACTGGAAACGGATAATTGAGTACTCAAGGCTGAAGGTGTTCATAAAAAAGAGGTGTCGGCATATGGAAGAACATATTCCCGAAGAATCCCTGGAATTTCAGGAGATGACTGACAATTCTCATTTAACGGAAATCCTCAGATCTTGTTTTCGAATTCCGGTCAGCGAAAAAAAAGACTGCTATGCAGTTATCAATGGATGCCAATATGTTTTGTCGGATATTTCAGTTATGGGAATAGGTCTGATAAGTGCATCGGCCCATTTTTTTTCATCCGGAGAAGTGTTAGGTGCTTGTGATCTGACCATCATGGGAAAAACCATTGAAAAACTTAAGGGAGAAATTGTTCATCTTACTCCCCAAAGCGAGGGCAGATATATTTACGGGGTCAAATGGATTGACCTTGATGAAACTGTGGAGAAATTATTGGGGAAAATTGTTCAGAATTTAAAAAAAGATTTTTTGCTCTGAAAAAAAATTAACATTAAAATCTATGTCAAAAAAAAAGCAAAAAGATATCATAGATAATATCCTCAGTGGGAAAGACGAAAGCACCTCCCCTGATATGGATGCCCTTGACTGCCTTATTTATCGTGATGATTCAGATCTGACTGCAGAAGAATCCGGTTCAAAAGAAGAGTTAAAAGAAGAGTTTTATGAGGAATCCAGAGAAAATATTACAGTTCGTGTCTGGGATTCAAAGGCAAAAATCAGGATCAAGGTTTCCCCTGAAACCAGAGCGTCTATATCTATAAAGCGTATTGCAGAACTGGTGATGGATGCTATCTTAAAAGAGTTGAAAAAGGAGTGATCGTGACTGTTATTGTCTGCCCCAGGTGCGATAGAAAACATAAGGTGAATTTATCCCGGCTGCCGGCTGGAAAAAGTATTTTTGCCCGTTGTAAAGCTTGTAATCATAGATTTCCTGTTCAGGTTGAAAAATTGAAATCCAGTGAAAAAGTTCAGCCTGACAGTAAAAGGAAAGAGGGAAAGACCAGAAAAATATGTGTGACCCTGAGTAAAGGCGGGGTGGGAAAGACCACCACTTCAGTTAATCTGGGTGCAGGTCTTGCATTGTCCGGATTTAAGGTGCTTATTGTGGATACAGATACCCAGGGCCAGTCTGCATATCTGCTTGGCAAAAAACCCCATGCCGGGTTAACAGAACTGCTCACAGGAGAGTTGACTGCTGAAGAAACCATTATTCCAGCCCGAAAGAACCTGTGGCTCCTTAGCGGGGGAAAATCCCTTGCCGGGGTCAAACGGATCATTGATAAGAAAAGCTTTGGTGCTGAATGGACCCTGTCAGAAGCCATGAATTCCATTGAAGATAATTATGACTATATTATCATTGATACCTCTCCGGGATGGGATCAGCTGACCATCAATGTGCTGTTTTTTGCCACAGAAATATTAATCCCCGTTGCCCTGGAAGTCATGCCCCTTCACGGACTTGCCGAGTTTATGAAAAGTCTTAATGCCATTCAGAAATACAGAAGCGATATTGCCTTGAAATATGTTGTGCCGACTTTTATGGATACCCGGGTCAAAAATCCCGAAAAAATCTTTTCTGAACTTAAGAAATTATATCCCGATCATATTTGCAAGCCTATCCGGTATAATGAAAATTTCAGCACCGCCCCTTCTTTTGGCAAAACCATATATGAATTTGCACCGGGCGGCAGTGGTGCTGAGGACTACCGGGAACTTGTCAGAAAAGTGGCTATGGATGATAATCTGCTGCTCTAGCGGTATCTATCGGTTAAAAGGTGTTTTGTTTGATATACAGCCTCAATACCCGGGGGTACAGGCTAACTGGTATATCCGTCCTCCCTTAATTTAATATCAAGGGGAAGGGTGCCGATAATTTCCAGAGGCAGGAAAATATTTCTATTAAATTCCCGGGTGTCAATGGTTTTGAAGTATTTTCTGCACCTGTCACACACATCTCCCCTTCTTCCATTATATTTTACCGTAAAAAATCAGATCCACCTTATGTCAAACACCTGATTTGACGCACTTTTTTGAACTCATATTGAGAATACTGGTCGATATTGTGTCAAATTAGTGACATTTCTATATGATAAAATATTGGAATCATGAGCTTTTTTAAATCCAACGGCCTGTTGGGACAATAGGAATAAGAGGATTTGAAGTCGCCTATCTCCATGGACTTTGGCATCTGGATTTTCATCATGCAAAAATCCGCATTGTGGATGCCACGGGCAATTGGTTCAAGCCTATAGTTCTGGCGATTCTTGATGAT
>JAYEJJ010000139.1:0-3464 GCA_034660495.1 Thermodesulfobacteriota bacterium
CTCAATATAGCTGAAGGTTGCGGAAAAAGCAGTATTAACGACAAAAGACGTTTACGTTCACGAGCACGAGCACGAGCACGAGCACGCAAAGATAATGGAATGTGCTGCTATTATTGATGTTTGCCAAATGTTAAAAATTGATGATATACAATCCTTTAAGCAAGGCAAAGCCTTACTTATCCGTATAGTCTCAATGCTTACAAAATTATGTCAACCACGTTAACGAACACGTTTACGAGCACGAGCACGAGCACGCAAAGATCATAGCTAAAGCTACCCGCCTAAAAGGCGGGGGTTTTAACCTTAAATGAGACTAATAAAAAAAAGCTGTTTCCGCCCTGCAATCCCTTGGTTTTACTGATATGTCGGAGTCCATTCCATGGAGAGATGCATTTCCGAAAGAACTCATCGAAAATGAATCCGGCACTTGTCTGGCTGGTGCCAGGCATAAAGAGGGGTTGACCCAGGTACAGCTCTCTGAAAAAACCAAAATTCCGCAACGGCACATTTCCGAAATGGAGCGTGGGAAACGTACTATCGGAAAAAAGAATGCCAGATTATTTGGAGAAGCGTTGAATATCAGTTACCGGATATTTCTATGAATAAAACGTCTATAATCGTCTAAATTCTTTTTGAGTTAGACAATGTTGCCACATGGATTCTGGATGTCAAAATCCAGTGAATTTTTGATAAAATAAAAAAAGAGATTCAATGGGCACTCTGGCACAGGTCAATTTATCGGAAAAAACCCTTGAGATCCGTCTTAAGGGGGACTGGACATCAACGCAGAAACTGCCTGCTTTCCAGGACATGGGGGCTGATTTAAAAGCTGCTGCATCCCTGACCGAAATCCGGTTCAATACAGACCAGCTGACGGCCTGGGACAGCGGTGCGGCTGTTTTTCTTTTTAATCTCTACAAATACTGCGCATCCAGAGATATCACCTTTAATGATGCCGGACTGCCCAAAGGCATACAAAAACTCCTTGCCCTGGCTGCAGCAGTCCCTGAAAAAAAAGACAGCAGCAGACAACCTCAAAAACTACCCCTGCTCAGGGCTGCCAAAAAAGAATACAGGAAATGGATCTCTTCAGTTAAGAACATCCTGTCATTTACAGGAGATATTGCCATGGCCTTATTGAGGCTGATTCAGGGGAAATCTTCCATGCGCCGGTCCGTTTTCATATTCCAGGTCCAGGAATGCAGTTCAAAGGCCCTTCCCATTGTTTCCCTGATCAGCTTTCTGGTGGGACTCATCCTTGCCTTTATCGGTGCGGTTCAGCTGATGATGTTCGGTGCCCAGATCTATGTGGCAAGCCTTGTGGGCATTGCCATGATCCGTGTCATGGGCGCGGTCATGACCGGCGTTATCATGGCCGGCAGAACCGGAGCCGCCTTTGCCGCCCAGATCGGCACCATGGAAATCAACGAAGAAGTGGATGCCTTGAAAACCCTCGGCATCTCACCCATTGACTACCTGGTTCTGCCGCGGCTGCTGGCCCTGGCTGTGACCATGCCCCTTTTATGTCTGTATGCGGACATCATGGGGGTTGCCGGCGGTATGGCTGTGGGTATTTTCATGCTGGATCTGAATGTTATGGAGTATTTCAACATGACAAAACACTCTGTCTCTTTGAATGATTTTGGCATTGGTATATTTCAAAGCTTTGTTTTCGGTATCCTGGTGGCGGTTTCCGGGTGCCTCAGAGGCCTGCAGTGCAGCCGCAGCGCCTCTGCCGTGGGCAGTGCAGCCACGTCAGCCGTGGTCACATCCATTGTTGCCATTGTCATTGCCACAGCCCTTATAACCCTGATATGCAGTATTGTGGGCATATGAACACAGCGCATATTTCCATAAAAGACCTTTCCATGGGATACGGCAGTTTTATGGTTCAGGAACATCTTTGCTTTGATATCAATCACAAAGACATTTTCATCATCATGGGGGGCAGCGGATGCGGCAAAAGTACGCTGTTAAGGCATCTTATCGGTCTGCAGCGCCCCTGCAGCGGAAAAATTTTTTTCAAGGATAAAAGTTTATGGGATATTTCATCCAGTGAAAGAAAGGAGATCATGAAACAATTCGGTGTCCTATATCAAAAAGGGGCATTATGGAGCTCCATGACCCTGGCTGAAAACATTGCCCTTCCCATGGAAGAACACACCCGCCTGAAGCCGGCAGACATCCGGGACAGGGTCAGTTTCAAGCTGGCCCTGGTGGGACTGTCCGGCTTTGAAAACTATTACCCCTCTGAAATCAGCGGCGGCATGCAGAAGCGGGCGGCCCTGGCAAGGGCCATGGCCCTGGACCCGGACATTCTTTTTTTTGATGAACCCTCAGCAGGACTGGACCCGGTCAGTTCCAGGCGCCTGGACGATCTGATCCTTGAGCTCAACGAAAGTCTGGGTGCCACTATAGTTATGGTTACCCATGAACTGGCCAGTATATTTGCCACTGGCACCAATTCTGTCTTTCTTGATGCAAAAGCCAAAACCATGATTGCCTCAGGCCGGCCCCGGACGTTGCTTGAATCTGAAACAAACGCTATAGTAAGGGCATTTCTTACACGTGGACAGGAAGGCATGGCCTGAAAATGAAAAAACCGTCACAGGGGTAAAACGACCTGACCAACAGGTAAAAGGGAAAACACATCAATGAGCAGAGAAGCAAATACCACCATAATCGGCGCCTTTATGGCAGGGGCGGTTATACTTGCTGCAGCAGGAATTATCATTTTTGGATCAGGAACTTTTTTTTCAGAAAAAAACCGGTATGTGCTTTTTTTTGACGGATCTGTTCAGGGACTGAGTGTGGGGTCCCCTGTGGTCTTCCGGGGGGTTAAAATCGGTTCGGTAAAAAGCATTCACATTAAAACCAATGCAAAGGATCTGACCTTTTCCATTTCTGTGCTCATTGAAATCGAGGACAAAAAATTTGTTGTTCAGGAAAACAGCGACACATCTCTGTCTTTGAAAAAACAGCTGGATATATTGATTGACAATGGCCTGAGAGCCCAGCTGGAAATGCAGAGCATGGTGACGGGTATGCTCCTGGTCAATCTTGACTTCCATCCCCAAAAACCAGCCGTTTTAAAAGGAAAAACCCTTAATTATCCTGAAATCCCCACCATTCAGTCGGAAATTGACCTGCTGACCCAGAGAATCAAAACCGTGCCCATGGAAGAAATTTTCAACAAGCTTCTATCCATTGCCACCACAATTGAAAACGCGTTTAAAGCCCAAAAAACACAAGAGATGATCCATCTGTTCCGACAGACCCTGGTCCATGTCGATTCTCTTATCGTTCACTTAGATGAGCAGCTTCAGCCGGCAGCTTCACAATTTCAGAGCTCCTGACACCACAAACCTAATATATTGTTTTAACTGAAAATATTCAAATTTAGGATCGTAATTTTAAATGCATAAAAAAACCAGACAAATACCATATATTGTGCTTATTGTCTT
>JAYEJJ010000140.1:0-16021 GCA_034660495.1 Thermodesulfobacteriota bacterium
ATATTTCATTTAAAATCATAAGTAGCTAATATTGTTGAAGAACAAGAAATGTACCATGATTATGGTGGGTCTTTATAAATTGAATAATATCAACGACTTACAAAAAACTTGATCATCGAGTATAAGGAGATAAAGCAATGGCGAATTTTTTGATTGTATATGCCACCCGGTCCGGGGAAACAGAAAAAATTGGAAACCTGATTGCCGAGGGAATACGAATCAGCGGACATACTGCAGAAATGAAAAAAATCAGCCAGGTAAAAAATGAAGCGGACATGAAGGGCTTTGACGGCTATGTTTTTGGGTCAGCCACCTATCACGGGGAAATGATGTCTTCCATGAAACAACTGTTATTTCTTGCTGAAAAAGCGGATCTCAAGGGACTGCCCGGGGGATCATTCGGCGCATTCGGCTGGAGCGGGGAAGCCCCTGAAAGAATATACAATACCATGAAAAACATATTTGGAATGAAAATGACCGGTTCTCCGCTTATGCTCAAGGCCTCCTGGATGGGAGGCGGCAGAGAAATGGCCCAGGACTACGGAAAGGAACTTGCCGCCCTTGTCTGACAAAGATTTCAAACCAACACGTTAACCATAAGAATTTTTAAAAATTTTCCGGTAAAGGGTCCTGAAAAATGGCACTTTCAGTAGTAGATCTTTACAAAAAAGTACTGCCCGGCACCAACTGCAGAGACTGCGGATTTCCCTCATGCCTTGCCTTTGCAGGGATGGTGGTTTCTGAACAGCATCCCCTTGCAGACTGTCCCCATATAGAATCTATCATGTTTCTGTGCGAACATCTGGCAGGCAGACTGATAAATTTCAGTACGTAATCCAGACAAAGGAAGGTAATATGAAAAAATATCTGATCCTGGGAAACGGCGTAGCCGGAACCACGGCAGCAGCTGAAATCCAAAAAATTGATCCCCATGGTCGTATTGTAATGCTGACCCGGGAGGACACCCCGTTTTACTCAAGAATAAAGCTTCCCGATTATGTAGCAGGTCTGAAAAACCGAAAAAATCTGATCATCAGAAATGATCAGTGGTATACAGATAAAAAAATTGAACTTCATACCGGAACGGATGTCATTAAAATTGAACCTGACAAAAAACAGGTACTGGAACGAAACGGCAGGGCATGGGAATTTGATGATCTTCTCATAGCCACGGGCAGCCACTCCTTTATCCCACCGGTCAAGGGCAGCGATCTTGACAATGTATTTGCCCTGCGCACCATAAATGATGCGGACAGAATCATCACTGTCGCTGAAAACGCAGAAAACGCCGTGTTAATCGGAGGCGGCCTTCTCGGACTTGAAGCGGCCCACGCATTGATCAAAAGAGGGCTTAAGGTCACAGTGGTTGAATTCTTTGACCGACTTCTGCCAAGACAGATGGACAATGAAGGGGCAGAACTTCTTAAGTCAATGCTGAAAGACCTGGGATTTGCATTTAAGCTCGGGGCCAATACAAGCGAGCTCAAAGGGGATAAAAAAGTAGAAAAAGTAATGCTTGAATCCGGAGAAGGGCTCAGGGCTGATATGGTATTGTTTTCCGCTGGTGTCCGGTCCACCCTTGACCTGATTAAAGATTTAGATCTTGAAACAGACAAAGGAATTATTGTAAATGAAACCATGGCCACGTCCATTAACCATATCTTTGCTGCCGGAGATGTTGCCGAGTTCAACAAGGCCAATTTCTGCATCTGGCCGGAAGCACAGGAACAGGGCAGGATTGCAGGTGCTGCCATGGCAGGAGATACATCCCGGCGGTTTAAACAAATTGTCCCGTCCAACCGCCTGAAAGTTGCCGGCATTGACCTGGCATCTGCAGGAGAAATTGATCCTGACGGGGTTCTGGACAGTGAAATAGAAAAAACAGATCAGATTTACAAAAAAATCGTTAAAAAACAAGGAAAACCTGTCGGCTGTATCATGCTTGGAAGCACAGACGGATTTTCCGCACTGGTCAGAGAAATGGGCATTTAAAACAGGAAACACTTTAAAATGGGAAATAAGGAAAAACTGAAACAATTTTTCAGCCTTTTTAACGGCAGTTCAAAAGTGCTTGTTGTCATCAATGCAGACCCCGATGCCATTGCCAGTGCCATGGCAGTCAAGCGCCTGTTGTGGCGCAAGGTAAATGAAACGGTCATTGCCCACTTCAATAAAATTACCCGGCCTGACAATCTTGCCATTATTGAATACATCGAACCAGGGCTTGTTCACCTGGATGATATCAACAAAAATGAGTTTAATGCCTTTGTTGTTGTAGACTCTCAACCGGACCACAACAAACGATTTTCTGAATTTGAATTTGACGCCATCATTGATCATCACCCCCTGACCAGTGACAATGCCGTATTCAGTGACATCAGAGAAGAGTACGGGGCCTGTTCCACCATTCTGCTGGAATACCTCAAAGCAAACAAGACAACTCCTTCGCAAAAACTTGCCGCCGCCCTGATGCTGGGGATAAAAACCGATACATCCACCTTTACCCGTCAGGCAGGTCTCAAGGACATCAAGGCCTTTCAGGACCTTTACAAGCTGGCGGACAACAATATTGTAACAAAGGTGGAAAGGGCGCTGTTCAACCTGGAAGACCTTGACTTTCTCGGAGAGGGTATCAAAAAAAGAAAAATATTAAAAAACCGCATTTTCTACCATGCCGGTAATATTTCAAAACCCGATGAACTGGTCATTGCCGCTGACTTCTTCCTTTCCATTGCAAAGGTCAACTGGAGTTTCATGTCCGGCGTTTATGACAAAAAACTCATCATTGTTATACGCAACGACGGATTGAGAAAAGGGGCCGGCATAACAGCCAAAGAGGCGTTTTCCAGTTTTGGTTCTGCCGGCGGTCACAAAACCATGGCCCGGGCTGAACTGGATATAAACGCCGTTAAAAAAGAAATCGGCTCTGTCAGTAAAAAAGCCGTTGGCGACTGGATCATCTCTGTCATTGACAGAACAGCCGGTAAGAAAACAGATTAACAAAGGAAAAAATCATCACAAGGGATATTTACATTTTAAACAATTTGGTGTAGGGCTGACATTAAAGATTTTAAAGATTTTTTTGAACCCGGAATCTGATACAAATCCTAAACACAATTAACAACCATAACAGGAGGATGATATTGATCATGGAATTTAAATCAGTGAATGAGATATTTGAGTTTGCCGTTGGAAAAGAAAAGGAAGCTGTTGAATTTTACACCAAGCTTAGCCAAACAGGCCACCCGCCCGTCCCTTAAGGAAACCTTTGAAAATTTCGCCAAGGAAGAGCAAAAGCATGTTGCCCTGTTTACGGATCTTTCCACTAACAAAGAAAGAGTGGAGTCCTATAAATTTGAAAAGGTCACTGACCTTAAAATCAGCGATTACATGGTAGAAACCGAGTATAAAGAAGGCATGCCCATGCCGGAAATCCTCAGGATTGCCATGAAACGCGAGGAAAAGGCGGCCAAACTGTACAAAACCCTGGCCGAAAAAACAGATAATAAAGATGCCAAAAAACTCTTCAATATTCTGGTTCAGGAGGAATTCAAGCACAAACTGGCTCTGGAATCCATGTATGATGACTACCTTGCTGACCAGGACGGCTAAATCAGATTCAGTTGAAACCCGCTGCATAAAACATCTGCACCCCGGGTCAGGGGTGCAGATATTGACCTAACGGGGCCATTTGCCCTGACTTTCCTCAACAAAAAAAAGAAACCTGTCTTTTGTCAACTCCTTTCCGGAAACCGGACAGCGCAGGGTAATTTTATAGGGTGAAACACGTATAATCTCCCAGTCGCCTGCAATGGGAGAATCCTCAATTCTTATTTTCTGCCCCTCTTTCAGGGGACAGGGCTTAAACACATTGAATATATGATCCATTTACGGCCCTCCGGATACGGTAATAAATTTTAGACAACAACACACCTGACCTTTTTTAGAACAGCGCCGCCCCCCGACGGTTTCCCTGACACTTGATCATCAATTTTCTTGAATAGCCCCGCCCCCAAGGGTTGCTCTGTCATGAACGAGAACGTCGGAAGCCATTAACCGGGTCTTCCACGGGAAATCCTGATAATCGCGTTTCAATAAAAATCCCCGGACGCAGGAGACTGACAATAGGCTTCAAAATACAATTCAAAAGACCTTAAATATCTTTTTTTAAACCCCCAAATAAAATCGGGATGCTCTTTTGGAACAATGACCTTTAAATGTCTGTTAAGATTTATTCTGGCCAGAGAATGACCGGGACGGACAATGCATCTTGAATCAATGGCATCCTGCTTTGCCAGCTTATCTGCAAGATGCTGTCCATTTCTGAATGCCTGATGATTCTCAATGGGCCTGAACGACAGACAGGCCGACAAAAAAACGCCCATGGAAAAAAATAAAAAACAAGCTGTAAAAACTTTATATGGTTTCATTTTTATCACTCCTTTATACCGATCGGGCAGCAAATAAAATATAAAACCCAGAGTGTAAAATATATCGTCCCTGAATTAAGCATCACCAGCACGCGGCTGTATTGTCATGAAGATACACATCCAGCGCCGATACCATACTGGACATGCCCGGCAGATTTGACTCAAACCCCCTTGAAAACGCCTTAAATGCCCTGACAGCCCGTGTCTCATAGGCTGCTTCCCGGGTAATCGCGTAAAGCCTTAAAAGCGTCATAATTGCACCGGCATTGCCCGAGGGAAGGGCATTGTCATGGACTGGTTTTTCCCTTGCAATCAGTTCTTCCTGATCATGAGCGGTCATGAAAAACCCACCGTTCTCTGTGTCTTCGTAACATTCTTCCATGATTTTATCAAGGCTTACCGCTGTATCCAGCCAGTATGAATCACCATCTGCCTGAAAGAGATCAAGAAGCCCCACTGTAAAAAACGCATAATCTTCAAGAAACCCCTGGGTCCTCCCCCAGCTGTCTTTGAAAGACCGGTACAGGCGGCCGTCTTTATAGAGATGGTCCAGGACATAGACAGCGGCTTTTCTGGCGGCTGACACATATGCCGGGCGTTTGAAAACCATGCCTGCCCTGGCAAAGGCTGAAATCATGAGTCCATTCCAGGCTGTAATGATTTTTTCATCCCGCAGAGGAGAGGGCCGGCGCTTTCTGTGGTAATAGAGCTTTTCCCTGGATTTTTCAATCAGGGCTTCAAGACTTTCCTTTGATTGACCAAGGGATTCTGCCACCTCTGCCAGCGGCTGCTGCACATTTAAAATATTTTTTCCCTCAAAATTGCCGGCCGGTGTCACATTAATTAAAGTAGAGGGCCGCTATGTACTGCCCCTTGATTTTCTCATGGCAGCATATGCTTGATCGAGTTCCATATCTCACCTCATAACCTGATTTTTTTATGACCTGATTTTTTTAAGCAGACTGTGGTAGGCTGCCGTGATTTCAATAAACCCCTCTTCTGAACCGCCCTTGTCAGGATGGTGCTGCCGGGCCAGTTGACGGTACCGCCGGATTAAAGTCGCTTTATCCATGGTTTTGATCTCTTCCTTTTTAATGTTAAAAATCTTCATGGCCCGGGTTCTGCTGACCCTGGCGCCTTCAGGTGCCGGGGGATCATGAAAATGATGACGGAAAATAAAATCATTGTAAAACTCCTTAAGCAGGGTGGTATCCCCGTAATCATGATCAAAAAACATAAACACATAACGCAGCAGGTATTCATCAAGAATCTGCGGGCTGCCGAACAGCTCCTGGTTTACCCGGCAGATTTCCTGAATAAAAAAATTGTCCACTTTTCCCTGATCCAGGGCATGGGGCATTTTTTTTGCCAGCATCCCCTGGAAAAACCCCTGAAGGTTAAAAACAGTGTAGACATAGGATTTTAGCTCATTTTCCGGAAGTATGGCTTCCTGAACCAGGAAAAGCTGCTCAATCTCATCCCTGGATTTATCCACAAGATGCCGGAACAACACTTCTGGCATATTTTCCAGAGGACCCTGATCCATATTACCGAATTTTAAAAAATGAACCCGTCTCTTGTCCAGTTCATAAACTGACCGGGCAATATGAGCTTTTTCACTGTCCGTTAATCTGGTTTTTTTCCCGGACCCAGAACGGTTTTGAAAGGTTTCAATGGCCCTTTGTATGTCCGGCCTGATCCAGGGCCAGAACAGATCTTCAAGCTCGTCTTCGTAAATAACAATCCCTTTGTCACTGAGGCTGTCCTGAACATACTCATCAATATAAAAGGAATTTCCCCCGGGATAAACAATGAAATTCGAAGGATCTTCTCCCAGATCCAGCAGATGGCGGTAGGTCAGTTCTCCGTTTACCCGGCAGGATTCCCTTAAAAAATAGTGGGGCATTTTATTAATCTGTTTATACGCAATATACATGATATCTTTTCCTGATTTTTGTGATAGTGGATGCCCTGACTCAGTTTCTCCAAAAACCGACCATGATGCACAGCATCATAACACCCCATGCAACTCAAATGAGTCCGTACCTTGTCTCAAGTTTCTTTTTTCTTGTCTCTTTTTTCTTGTTTCTTGTCTGCCAGATTACTGATTGATTTGCGGGATGTTTCAGGCTATACTGGCGCAAATAGAAAAAGGTCTTATATTTATATACCTCTCTCAAATAAAGAATACATCAATTAATGTTTACTTATTCTCTGGCCCACTGGGCTTCGTTTTTTACAGCAGCCATTCTGTTAAACCTGTCACCCGGTCCGGATATGGCATTCATCCTTGGCCAGACAGCAAAAAGAGGAGTGAAGTCAGGCTTTTCAGCTGCCTTGACTTTCTGTCTTTCCTGTGAACATAATGCTCATAATCTCATATATGACACAAGAAACGGCCTTATTCAAATTTCTGGCTTAGTTGTGTTCGCCAGGACATGTGGGAGTTCCATGAAAAAACCGAAATTTATCAGAAATTATCAAATAAAAATGAACTATGAGTGATAAATACAAAACTTATGCCGAATTGAGGCAGAATGAAAAAAAAAACAAGGATTATACCATCCTATATCGGGAGGGCAATTCTGAAATTGCTGTAATCGCACCCCACGGCGGCGGCATAGAGCCGGGTACCATAGACATTGCAGATAAACTGGCCGGATGTAATCATACTTTTTATGCCTTTAAAGGGTTAAAAAAAACAGGGAACAGACTGCTGCATATCACCAGCAACAGATTTGATGAACCCCTGGGCGTAAGGCTGTCTCAAAATGCCAGCACTGTTATTTCTATTCATGGTTCCAGATACAGAAGTGAAATTGTTCATATCGGCGGAAGGCATCAAACACTCAAACAAAACATACTGCATGCATTGACAAATGCTGGATTTAATGCTGAAATCTGCACCATACCTGGACTTCGGGGAATCAGCCCCGAAAACATCTGCAATAGATGTAGAAGCGGAAAAGGGGTTCAACTGGAAATATCAAGAGGGTTAAGGGACAAATTGTTTGATAACCTTGATCGCCGTAAATTGAGAAAGAAAACAAAAATTTTTTATAAATTCGTTAATGCCCTGAAAAATATTCCCATTTGATCTACAGCTAACAGCTCCATGTGACATCGTCAATACCCTGATTAAAATTTTTCCGGCCCTGGTCGTCCCGGGGGCGAGTTTGAAGTTCCTTTTAATATTTGACAGTCAAAAGTCTATTATGATAATTTGACAATTAAAAAAATTTTACAATTACGATCAGGTACAGGTTAACCATGAACTTTTCCAGTAAATTTGAAATCAAAAGCGGATACATTCCCGGTGCCATCGGCCGGGTCGCTGAGCTTCACGGCAGATATTACCATGATAACTGGAATTTCGGCGTGTATTTTGAATCCAAGGTGGCATGCGAGCTTTCAGCATTCATGAACCGGTTCAATCCGGAAAACGACGGGATATGGTTTGCCGTGGTCAACGGCCGCATTCTGGGATCCATTGTGATTGACGGCATCCTTGCTTCTGACAAAGGGGCCCATCTGCGCTGGTTCATTGTTTCCGATGCTTTAAAGGGATACGGCAGAAAGCTGATCACAAAAGCAATCCATTTCTGCACAACCCGAGGATATAAAAAAATATATCTCTGGACCTTTAAAGGCCTTGATACAGCAAGGCATTTATATAAAAACTGCGGTTTTAAACTCATTAAACAGAAAAAAGGCGCTCAGTGGGGAACTGAGGTGATTGAGCAATATTTTGAATTGAACAGAATATAATTTGTTTTTTTTTCGATCCAGGTTGACAAACACAATACAGGCTTTTTATATTTAACATGATAACCCAAAAAAAATCTTATACTCGATCATCAAGTTTTTTGAATAGCACCGCCCCCGGCGGTTGCCTGTGAGGAACGAGAACGACGGAGGACTTTTTCCCTGCCAGGCAACCGTTGGGGGCGGCTATCGGCCCTTCCATAAAAACCTGATAACCGAGTTATAGCTTGAAGATCAAAAAGCAGGGGGTTAAAAAAACAAATATCAGGCGTGATCAGGCATGGGTACGTTTTAAAATAAAAAAGGGTAAGCCCGCATTTTTAACGGGGGATGGGAGTAAATTCTGTAATAAATAAGCTTAAACAGTGGTGGAGACTGATTATGACACGCAAAAACACCCAAAAAACCGTAGAAAGGATTCTCGGCTTTGCCGGCATAACTATTAATGGTTCCAGGGACTGGGATATCCAGGTGTATAATGAAAATTTTTACAACCGGGTACTGGCTGAAACAGATCTGGGTCTGGGAGAAAGCTATATGGAAAAATGGTGGTCTGCAAAAGCCCTGGATCAATTCATAGAACGTCTGCTCAATGCGGACATTGAAAGCTTTCTTAAAAAAAATGCCAGATTTTTACTGGATTTTGTAACGGCAAAAGTATTTAATTTACAGACCCGGCAGCGCTCGCTCCAAGTGGGGCTGAGACACTACGACATAGGCAATGATCTGTTTAAAAGCATGCTGGACAAACGCATGCTGTACACATGCGGGTACTGGAAAAATGCCAGCACCCTTGATGAGGCCCAAGAAGCCAAACTGGATATGATATGCAGAAAAATCAACCTCAAACCCGGTATGAAAGTACTTGACCTGGGATGCGGATTCGGCGCATTTGCCAAATTTGCCGCTGAAAACTACGGCGCCCGGGTTATTGGATACAATATCTCGAAAGAGCAGGTAAAACTGGGAAAGGAAATGAACAAAGGACTGCCCGTTGAACTCAGACAGGAAGACTACCGCAATGCCAGCGGCAAATTTGACCGTGTTCTCTCCATTGGAATGTTAGAACATGTGGGCCCCAAAAATTACCGGAAATATATGAAAATCGTTAACAACACCCTCAAGGACGACGGCATTGCCCTCCTCCATACCATAGGGGGCAATCAGACCACCACAGTAACCAACAGATGGATCAATAAATATATCTTTCCCAATGGTAAGGTTCCCTCCATAGCCCAGCTGGGAAAAGCCATGGAGGGTATTTTTGTCGTGGAAGACTGGCACAATTTCGGGGAAGACTACGATAAAACCCTGATGGCCTGGCATGACAATTTTACAGCGGCCTGGCCCAGGCTTCAGAACAGGTATGGAGAAAAATTCTATAGAATGTGGAAATTTTATCTGCTGTCCTGTGCCGCTGCATTCAGGGCAAGAACAAATCAATTATGGCAGGTGGTCATGACAAAAACCGGGACCCCCCAGCCCCAGTGCAGGATTGTGTAAACCCATGAAAACCTTTGATGCCGCAGTGGTCGGGGCAGGGCCTGCTGGTACGGCATGTGCGGGAGAACTGAAACGGCTGGGTGTTGAAACCGTGCTTCTTGACAAAGCAGATTTTCCGCGCAACAAGCTCTGTGCCGGCTGGATCACCCCTGAGGTGCTCAAGGACCTCAATCTGGACGTTGAGGACTATCCCGGTGGAATGACCCAGTTTAACCGGATCAAATTTCACGTTCACGGGGTCTGCCTTCCTGTTATGACCAGGCAGTATTCCATACAGCGCTTTGAGTTTGACGACTGGATGCTCAGCCGGGTCAAGTCATTGTTCTGCAGACACAAGGTCTCAAACATAACAGAAAAAAACAACAGATATATCCTGGACGACAAATTCTGCGCCCGCTATATTATTGGAGCCGGGGGAACCCACTGTCCGGTGTACAGAGCACTGTTTTCAACATCCAGTCCAAGGGACAGAAAAACACTTATCGTTACCATGGAAAAAGAGTATCAGACAGAGTATACAGAAAAAGACTGTCATCTCTGGTTTTTTGACCACCGCCTGCCCGGCTATTCCTGGTATGTTCCCAAAGCCGGCGGACACCTTAACATCGGCGCCGGAGGAAAAGCCCTGCCCATGAACAGAAAAGGACAGCACATCCGTTACCACTTTGAGGCGCTGGTCAAAAAACTTTTAAAAAAGGGATGGATCAGCACCCCACCCTCCCATGTAAAAGGATATGCCTATTATTTAAGGGACTCTGATGTCCGCCCCTGTATGGGAAACGCCTACCTGACAGGCGATGCCGCCGGTCTTGCCACCCGGGATATGGGAGAAGGGATTGGCCCGGCCGTAAAAAGCGGTATTCTTGCTGCCCGCTCCATTGCCCTGGGCCGGCCCTATACCCTTAAAAAAATTAAACAATACAGCCTGCCCGGGATTCTGATGTCACGCTTTTAGGGATCTGGAAGAAAATAATATACGTATATTGCGCAGACCAATTTGTATGATCGGGTTGTTCGTCTTCAAGGCGCGGTAATGGGGGGCATATTGAAATATGTCCCATTGGCGCAACGCAGGAGACGGGCAAAAAGACAAGCAAGATGCGTGGATTATTTTTTGGAAGATCCCTTATTAAGGATGACTTTAAAACCTGTCCGGTCGGAACAAAATGGTATCATCGGCCATTTTAATATTTTTTGTACCGGTCATGAACATGGCTTTTTTCAATGTATTGTGTATATGTTCCAGGTGAAGCTTAACCCCGAGGCTGCCTGCACCTACGGCCGCCCTTATTATATCCCTGCCCAGCAGTACTGCATCCGCTCCCAGGGCCAGCATTTTAAGCACATCATATCCTGTTCTTACACCGCCGTCCGCTGTAATGGGGACATCTTCTCCCAGTTTTTCCCTTACCATGGGCAGGACCTCAGCAATGCCCGGAGTCGCGTCAAGCACCCGGCCGCCGTGATTGGATACAGAAATGGCAGCAGCACCTGCCTCCATACATTTAAACGCTTCTTCCGGCAGCATAATACCCTTTACAATAAAGGGAAGCGAGGTAAATCCGGCAAGCGCCTTTATATCATCTACACTTTTTCTGAATACCGGCTGTCCATGCCTGGCCATAATTGTGGACCCGCATCCGTCCAGATCAACGCCAACCGCTTTACAGCCAAGGTCTTCTGCTCTCTCAATGAGCTTTTTCAGGACATCCTGGGCCCTTGGCTTAAAAATGGGAATACCGTATCCATTGCGGGCAGCCATGGCCTTCAGAGATGGATTATCATCAAGGGTATAGAACCAGGTATCCCCGCGGAGTCCAATGGTTCCGGCTTCCTTTGACCCCTTTAGCACAGAAGTACAGAACGCGGTTTCATCCAGGGCATCGTTGTATTTTCCCGCCCCTGCCGTAGAAGATGCCATAACCGGAAAATCCAGATCAATCCCCAGAAATGAGGTGGACGTATCCGGCTCAAAATGGTCTCCCAAAACAGAAAGATTGAGTTTTACATCGGCAAGGGCTTTGACATTTGCCCTGAAGGACAGGCCCTGACCGACTCCGCCAAGGCCAATGGGTTTTCCATAGGCCTCTTTCTGGCATATTTTATCAAAACTGCCGTCACAGAACGGATACACGGCACATATGCCCTTCAGCTTTTTCCGGGCCATGTCCCTGACCTGCTCCAGGGTGTCAGGTTTTGAATCTGCATCCATTATCATTCTCTGGTCAGAATGACAATTATCGCACTCCCCGGGTTTATTCTCCTGATAAAATGTCTTGTGACAAACCGAACAATACCACTTATTCATTTCACCCTCATTTTCAGTCATCTCACCCTCCCTTGCAAATACGTTAGATTTTTCTGGTGTATTGTGATGTACTGGCTTTAAGTTGGGCCTGGTCATAACATCGGCCACCCGGGTTGGGATCAGGCTTTCGTTATTAACATTATCGTGTGCTTTATGGTTTGACTGTGCTTTTCTGTCCGATAACGTCAATAACAAAAGCCTGACCCCGCTGGCCCGCCAAATATGACGAGTGGCCCATGTTATGACCAAGCCCTTTAAGTTAAAACTTAACATGACATAAAAAACAGGATAATTCACGTAAAATTTTAATTACACGTATCATCAGATTTTTTAAAAAACAGCGCGTACCCCAGCGGTTCTTCCATAAAAACTTGACAATCGAGTTACAGGAAAGCAAAAGACATGCCGAAAACATAAAAATTCAGTAAAATCCGGAATTGCAAAAAACATATATTTGCTATACCCTTTTATTCAATCATCAAATTTTATCTTTAAAGCGGAAAAACGTTACCGCATTATTGAGTGTCAGCGTTAAAAAAGGAGAAACCGCCATGGGCTCAACATATACCATATATCCCGTTGTTACAGGCACCAAGGTCTTTGACAAAAGCATGATGACCTATCAATACGGCCAGGGAGAAGTCTATACCATACCGATTTTCACCTGGGTTATCAAAGGAGGAGATCAGAACATAATTGTGGATACCGGGGAAATGAGCCCTGTTAAATCCCGTGACCGGGAAAACGCCATAAACGGAAAAATATACACATTTGAAGAGGGGCTGTCCCGCCACGGCCTCACCCCGCCTGACATTGATATTGTCATCCATACCCATCTTCACAATGATCACTGCGAAAATGATTATAAATGTGAAAATGCTGAATTTTTTGTGCATCAGGCTGAACTTGATACCATCCATGATCCCCATCCTCTGGACTATAGATACCTTGAAGATTATATCGAGGACGTGGAAGAAAACGGCCAGATAACAGCCATAACCACTGACAGGGAAATTGTGGACGGTATTTATGTAAAAAACACCCCGGTCCATACCCAGGGCGGTCTTACGGTGTTCATTGATACCCTCAAGGGAAAAGCTGCCATTACAGGATTCTGCATTATTGATGAAAACTATGATCCTCCGCCTGAAATACGGGGGATGGAAATGGATCTTATTCCGCCGGGAACCCATGTCAATGTTTATGAGGCCTACAACATCATGGCAGAGGTGCGAAAATCGGCAGATATTCTGATTCCCCTGCACGAACCCAGATTTGCGTCCATGGACTGCATCTAAGGGACAATATCCTGATTTCTTTTTTCAGGGAAAAAGAAAAAAATGAGAACCTTGCCGCTTATATTGTCGGGCTTATCAGAGATGATCCGTTTTCTCCCACAATGACCTTACATCTTTTTCCAGCCGGGTCAGTCCGGTTTTTTCAACAAAAGCCTTGCCAATCTGTTCAAGAAAAACAAAACAAATGGTATCTGCGTCTCTTTTCTTATCTTTTTTAACCGCCTCAATAATCCGGGCAGGATCAGCATCATAGGTTACCGGCAGATGCAGCCCCTGCAGCAATTCCCTGATCCGCAGGCAGTCCTGGTCTGTAAGAAACCCCCGCTGCCGTGAAAACTCAGAGGCAGCCACCATGCCGATACTGACGGCCATGCCGTGGGAGAGATGTTTATCTGCAGCTGTTTTTTCAAGGGCATGGCCCAGGGTGTGGCCAAAATTCAGCAGCCGCCTTATATCTGCCTCTTTTTCATCTTTTTCAACAATTTCAGCCTTGATGCGCACAGAATCATAAACAAGTTTTTCTATCACGTCAAAATCAAGGCCAAGGGCCTTATCCACATTGGATTCTATAAATTCGAACAAGGCTGGATCGGCAATGAGACCGTGTTTTACGATTTCAGCAAACCCGTTAGACACTTCCTGTGCCGGCAGGGTGTTTAAAAGGGATATGTCGCATATGACAAATTCAGGCTGGCAGAACACCCCCACCATATTCTTATAGGAATTGAAATTGACCCCGTTTTTCCCGCCCACACTGGCATCCACCTGGGACAGAAGCGTGGTTGAAACAAAACCGAATTTCACCCCCCGCATATAGGTGGATGCAGTAAAACCTGTAATGTCACACACGATCCCGCCGCCGATACCGAGAATAAAGGTGTTTCTGTCAGCAGAGAACTCAATCAGCTTCTGATAAATCATCTTACAGGTGGCAAGGGTTTTTATTCCTTCACCTGTGGGAATAATAATCACAGGAACGTCTGGAAAAACCGGCCTGTAAATTTTTTCTACAGTTTCATCTGTAATGATGATGACCTTTCTTCGGGGCAGGTATTGGGAAACCTGCTGAAGTGTTTCACCCACATAAACCGATGAGCCGCCGTGTTTTACCTTGACATGAACAGTCTTCACAGCAATTCTCCGGTAATGGCGTGAATGGCATTGACTTTTTTCATAAGGGATGAAAACTGGTCTGGATACAGGGACTGTGCTCCGTCGCTCAAAGCCTCGTCCGGGACATGATGCACCTCCACCATGAGCCCGTCAGCCCCGACCGCTGCTGCTGCACAGGCAAGGGGGATCACCTGATCCCTGACCCCTGCTGCATGGCTGGGATCTACAATCAAAGGAAGATGGCTCTCCTTTTTGGCCGCAGGAACAACAGAAAGGTCAAGGGTATTTCTGGAATGTCTGACAAAGGTCCGAACCCCCCTTTCACACAGGATAACCTGTTCATTGCCCTCCTCCATTATATATTCAGCAGCCATGAGCCATTCCTGAAGGGTGGCCGACATTCCCCTTTTCAGTATTATGGGGCGCGTGGACCGGCCGGCTCTTTTTAAAAGGCTGAAATTCTGCATATTGCGGGTCCCGATCTGAACAGCATCTGCAAAGGCTTCCACAAGATCGAAATTTTCAATGTCCATCACTTCCGTGGCAACTGGAAGGCAGGTTTCTTTCCGGACGTCTGCCAAAATTTCAAGACCCTCTTTTCCAAGCCCCTGGAAAGAATACGGCGAGGATCTCGGCTTAAATGCCCCACCCCTGAACATGGCTGCTCCGGCTTCTTTTACGGCCCTGGCGATAACAAGGGCCTGATCCCGGCTTTCAACAGCGCAGTGACCAGCCACCACCGGCATGGACCCGTCACCAAAAGCAGCACTGCCGATCCTTACAATGGTATTCTCCTCCTTGACCTCCCGGCTTACCAGCTTATAGGGTTTGGTAACAGGAATAACCTCCTTTACCCCGTCAAGGCCCAGGAAAAGGGCTGCATCCACAGATCCTTTATTGTAGAGAATACCAATGGATACCCTGTCCCCTCCTGGAATGGGACGGGCTGTATACCCTCTTTTATCAGCTATGTTGACAACATTTTCAACCTGTTCTTCAGTGGTTCCTTTTTTCATGACAATCAGCATTGTTTCCCTCCGTCTGTTTTGTTTGTATTCCTGCATGCCTGCTGAGGCAGTTGTAAGCAGACTGACCTGTATAATAAAAAACCCTCTACATCCCCTCCTCCATAAACCAGAAAGGCTGCCGGTTTTAAAAACCAGCAGCCTTTAGAGAACAATGCCTGAAACAAAATGCTGCTGGTCTGTGTTGAACCTGCAGCCTTATCTTTTTATGGAATCAAACAGAATCAAGCTGACAGGCGCTGATAAAAAACCAGCCCTGCCACCAGCATACATTGTCTGCTGAAAATCTTAAGGTCTGCTTAAAAAATATATTTTCTGTTTGATAATCATTCATGATTTGATAGAATTATTTCAATCTAAAACAATTGTCAGTCAACAACCCCTGAGCTAAAGACTCAGGGGCTTGCAAGGCAACTTGTAAGCCCGGTTGATTAGCCTAAGCCACAGAAAAATTGGTGGCTACGTTACATTGGAATATATAGTCATCCCAAGGTACTCCACACGCCGAGGGCTCTGAGGTCAGTGTTTAAACATCTCTGAGGGTAGGAGAAGTGATGCTGATATTGTAAACCCCTTGTA